>JANOTW010000867.1:0-9034 GCA_031416575.1 Ferruginibacter sp. | reverse complement strand
TAATAATAAAAAGTACGAAAACCGGGGTGCATGAAAAAGCCAGCCCGTGTTAAGACTTTATAGATAAACGGAAAATATTCCGCTTTATGCCATAAGACAAGTACCTACAATGTATTTAGTATTTCTTGAAACTCGTCCTTATTGCCCAACCAACCTTTAGTTAAATTTACCATGGTTAAAGAAGAGTATAAAACTTATGTTTTAATTTTATCGCATGAAGAAACTTTTTCTATTTTGCCTATTCAGTACCGGTACCCTTTTTATTTTCGCACAGCGCCTCAAAAAAGATGACCTGGCGCTTTTACAAAAAAAAGAAGATTCATTAAAAAAATATTCCTTAAAATTGATTCAGGGTATAACAGCCACGGACCGGTTTAACGCAGACAGCATATTTACCAAAATGTTTGTTAGGGCTTTGGTTACAAAAAATTCATTTTTCTACCCCTTCGATTCGTTGGAAACCATTTCCAAATTATATGCGCCGGACAGCAGTTTTAAAATCTTTACCTGGCAAATGGTAATCAACGAAAATATCATTCGACAGCATGGCGCCATACAAATGAAAACCAATGATGGCTCGCTTAAATTGTATCCCTTAATTGATAAATCTGATGTAACCATTAACCTTGCAGATACCTTTGCCAACAATAAGGGTTGGATCGGGGCGGTTTACTATAAGATCATTCAAACCAGGAGCAGCAACCAGAATTATTATACCCTGCTGGGATATGATGAGAACAATATCCGTAGCAACCGAAAAATAATTGAAGCGCTCAATTTTAGTAATGATGAACCCACATTTGGGGGGCGTCTTTTTAGTTTTGAAGAAGATTCCCTTTTAAAACCGGCGGTAAGCAGGTATATAATGGAGTATAAAAAAAATGCAGGCGCCAGGCTCACTTATGATGAGGACCTTAGCATGATCATTTTCGAGCATCTTGAATCAGAAACGAGTGAGCCCACCAAAAAATGGACGTATATTCCTGATGGCGATTACGAAGGCTTTAAATGGAAAAACGGGAAATGGATACATGTAAATAAAGTTTTTAACCAGGTTACACCGGAGGGTAAAGTGCCGGTACCCAATCCAATCAAAGATGCGGATGGTAATACGGATGAAAATAAATTGCAGGATAATATCCCGAAAGAAAAAACGGACGTAGAAAAAAAGGCCAATAATAAAAGAGTGGTGAAGAAAAAGACAGCGTAATAGGATATTGGGTGCCCAAGCCATTCATATTCATGCCGCCGATACAACGCCATGAAATAAAATGCCCATGTTTTATTATACCCAACATAAGATATAAATCCCGAAAAGCGGAACAGGCCCCATGCAATCACATTATTAAATCCTCTATCCAGCGGGTTATATCAAAATTTCGTATGCCAACCCTGTATTTTCTACTTTACTAATCAACGAACCTTACTGGTCATAAAGTTATAATTGGTTAAAAAATACCATCATTCAGGGTGCATCCCAAATTTTTACTGGCTGGTGGGGACACCTCCCAGGGCAGGCCGCCGTGGCAGGCGCCCTCACTGCGGCCACAGCGACGAAATGGAATCCACAATTTGCAATACCATCATTTACCCTTTCATGTTTTTTAAATAATTCATGTTATATTTCATGCTTTCCATGGGTGTGCTGCTGTACTCTTCCTGCTCAATAAAAAAGTATTTCAATCCCGACTGACTGCTATTAGCAAACATCTTTTTTATATCAAGCCCGCCCTTGCCAAATTCGGTACTTTGCTTTTTCACCATATCCATATCCTTCAGGTGCCATAAAGGAAAACGTCCAGGGTACCTGGTAAAATAATCGAGCGGGTCTTTGCCTGGAATTATCACCCAGCCAAGATCCAGCTCCATGCATACCAGTGCAGGATCAGTATTTTCCAGCAACACATCATACAATACTTTACCATTCTCCTGCTCAAATTCATACTCGTGGTTGTGATAGCCAAATTTGATATTCAATTTTTTACAGGCCTCTCCCGCTTTGTTAAACTGTTGGGCTACTTTTTTATAATTGTCAACAGTTTGCCCTTTGGAAGGCATGGACGAACAGATCATATATTCCTGGCCTGATACTACGGCGTCATCCATTGTTTGCTGCCATTTATCATCCAGGTGTACATGCCCGCTACGAAGCGTCATGCCGAGGCCGGCACAAATCTTTTTCATTTCACCCGGCTTTAACCCATAGTAGTAACCTTTTTCACTCCCTGCCGATTCAATTTGTTTAATGCCCAGGGCCGCCAGCTTTTTTAATGTTCCGGCAGCATCTTCCATCATTTCCTTTCTTACGGTATATAATTGAATACCCGGGTTGTTAATCTTTTTACCATAAAGGTCGAATGAGGATAAAAATACTGACCCGAGGGTAAGCGTTCCGGTTTGTTTTAAAAAATCACGTCGTGTATGCATAGAAATTTTATTGATGAAATTATAAGATAAATAGTTGCTAAATTTAGCGCTTCCGCACTTAAGGTGTAATTCTTTTTTATGGGCCAGGTTTAAAATTATCAAATAAGCTTCTTAGGCAGCCTGTCCACTATTTTCGGGATACTGCCTGCATGGGCAATAATGAAGGGCAATTCCATCCAATCATCTTTTTCGTTTACAAGCATCAGCTTTTCATAGCGCCATAGTTGAGTCGGAATTCTATAAAACCATACTTTTTTCTGTTGTCCGGGCAGAAGTATTTCAAGGCATCATCGTTGTGTCACTCTCTTGTACCGCATACCTTTGTGGATCTTTACCCACGTTTCATGTAGAGAAACCTGACAACGTAATAATGGATATGAGAATCGACAACAAAATAAAATCATCCGGTAATTGTAACGGGTTAACAACCAAAAATAAATCAGCCTTCAAAATCCCCCACATCAAACATATGTACTTACTTTACAAAACAAAAAAATATTTATCAATGACAAAAATAACACGCCGCAAATTTTTAGGCACCAGTTCCAAAGCTTCCCTGGCGGGAACAGCTATATTTGCATCCGGTAACTCAATAAATAATCCAATGAATAATATTTTCATACACCATGTTTACTTCTGGCTGAAGAACCCCGCCAGCGCAACCGACAGGGATAAATTAGTGGCGGGCCTCACAAAGCTGGCAAAAGTAAAAACCATTAAACAATCTCATATTGGCAAGCCTGCCAACACAAAAAGAGATGTTATAGACAGTTCTTACTCCGTTTCCTGGCTATTGATGTTTGATACTTTGGCTGACCAGGAAAGTTATCAAACTGATCCGGTACACCTTAAATTTATAGAAGACTGTTCTCAGCTATGGGAGAAAGTTAAAGTGTATGATTCTGTTGATGCAGTAGAAAAATAACCATTTTTATAATATGTACTTTATGGGGGTGCATCCCTTTATGGCAGTGCGTAAATGTTTTTATTCATTACTATATATGGCTGTTGGTATAGTTGGGCCAGGATGAAGATGTGAGGATAGAATGTAATACAAGGATGTAATATCACTGAACTAATAATTTATCTAAATATAAAAATAATGATACAGTTTTTCCATAAAGGGATACTTGTTTTTTTAATAGCAACCTCTGCGGCCCTGAGTGTGCCGGCACAGAAAAAAACAATTCTTTTTACTCCCGATAAAAAAGCGGATTGGTATATGTTTACCTCAAAATCAGGTAAGAACAATGATCCGCAAAAAGTATTTCAGTTTGAAGGAAAAGTTATTCATGTATCCGGGCAGGATTTTGCATACATCGTTACTGAAAAAAAATATGGTGATTTTCGCCTGACATTGGAATTCAAATGGGGTGAGAAAAAATACCCGCCCAGGGAAAATGCAAAGAGGGATGCCGGTATATTGTACCATGTAAACTTTTACAGTGGTGATAAAATATGGCCCAGATCGCTGGAATACCAAATTCAGGAGGGTGACTGCGGAGATTTCTGGATGACAGACAGTACCACGATTATTCACCATGATACACTTACGGCCCGAAAAAATGCATTTAATGTTGTAAAAACAAAAGACGCTGAAAACCCTACGGGGCAATGGAATAAAGCAACTGTAATTGTAAAAGACGGAAATATAACCCACCTGCTGAACGGCGAAGTAGTAAACACCGGAAAGCTGGGCAATACCAGCGAAGGTAATATCCTTTTGCAATCGGAAGGAGCTGAAATTTATTACAGGAATGTACTGGTACAGGAGTTGTAATAAAGATTAACCGCAATAAGTACAGCGTTTACCGGGAATTAAACACAGCGTTCAATTTCGGCAAACCAAAGTACGGCACCAGACTGTGATGCGGCTATTTTTTCTTACTGGTTTTATTTCTTAAAAATTCCCTTGTTTTAATGCCTGATTCTTTCAGGTCTTCCTTTTTCCAACCACCATAATCGGATGCTGATTTATTTAATACGGAACAGGTTTCGTCTTTGTCCGATACGGACCAGGTGACCCAGCTTATTTTCTTTGCATCCATCCAACTGATCCATTTATTCCATTCGGCATAGTCAATCGGGCCGTCACCGGTAGCCTGCATGCCTGCGGATTCCGATATAAAAACGGGTAAGCCTTTGGCAATGGCGGCATCCGTTCTGTCCCTTAAAAATTGTTTGTGCGTAGCCGCATAAAAATGAACGGTGTACATTAAATTGTCATACCCGCTGATAGGGTCTTCCGCAGGTAAATGAATGTCCTGGTCCCAATGTGGGCTACCCACTAAAATAATATTGTGCGTATCAATAGCCCGGATAGTGGCGATTATTTCGGTAGAATATTTTTTTACTTCATCCCACGTTTCGTAATCAGGTTCGTTGAATATCTCGTAAATGATATTTGGATGGCTACCGTAAGTAGTGGCCATTTCCTTAAAAAAACTTTTCGCCTCCTTTAAATTGATATTATGGCTATGCCAGTCAATTATTACATAGATACCTTCATTGATGGCTGCATCTACCACGGTTTTTATGAGCTGCATTGATCTTGCAGAATCTTTGAGATATCCATTATCAGGTTCTACACCGAGTGCGGCCCGTACTACATTGCATTTCCAGTCTTTGTGCAACCATCTTACGGCAGCCGCAGTGTAAAAGCGTGGATGAAAACAACTCCAGCCAAAGCTCATCCCATTCAGCACAAGCGGTTCGTTATTTTTATCTGTCAACTGTGTTCCGGTTACTTTTAAGCGGCCATGTGTTTTTACAGGCTGTGCATTGCTGTGAAAAGCCGCACAAAGAAAGATTAATGCGATTGCGAATAGTTTCATATTTATGGATTTAGTTCAGCAATAAAGTTAATTAAAATGAAGCCTGAATGAGTTATTTACCAATCGGTTTGTTGGGTTAGCTTTATACTTTAGCAAATATTTATTTCAACCTGTCAGGGCTTATCTACACGATTATTTTTAGTGTTTATTTTTTAAAATATCACCCAAAAAATATAGTATCGTCATCATTTCACGAAGGTTCAGAACTCATGGCGCCACCTCATAAATGAAAGGGTTATTTGCAAATTGAAAGCGCTGCCATATATTCAAAAGTACAAGGGTACCCAAATAAGCCGCGGCTGATGTTTCGCTAATAACATCCTGGGTAAAATTTACAGGTCATTTATTTTCAAAGGGCGAACTGTTTTTTAAAGGGAGGCATAATTTGAAGGCCCTGTTTTGCCCCCGGCCCCTACAGGGCAATGTCATTTAGTTAAGAAAAAATGAGAAATTCAATTGGTTCCGTTAGGGACGATATGTGGGTAGAAGAATAATGATAAGGTAATTCGTTTCGTAGGAACGATATGTGAAATGGATTATGAAGTTTATACCAAAATTGGTTGAAACTGAAGTAAAGCACATACCAATCCTACGGATCGAAAAAACATATCCATTAATTGATTGCTACCCACATACTGTTCCCGCGGAACAAAATAACAATTTCGCTTAACTAAATGACATTGACCTTCCCGAAAAATCGGGATGTTCCAAAAGGGGAGGTCTTCTGCCACTTCATTAACTACGCCTAAAAAATCGCTCATTATAACGCAATTAAAGTTGGAAGGCGATACGAAATGCTGATTAAATTTTATCTTAATGCCTTCCGGTTTTACCGGCAAAAAAGAATTTGGGATATATTAATCTACCACAGTAATTTTTATAGTGTTGGTAGGTAAATGAAGTTTGGTTGGTGTACTACCGGTACTCACTATCACATCCGTGGATTTAATAAAACCTCTTTCTTTCAGTATATTGATCTGGTCAAAAATGATAGTATCCAGATTTTCTTCTTCGGCATAATAAATAGCACGTATTCCCCAGCTTAAACTCAATTGATTGATGAGGGTTTTTTCTTTACTAAAAACAAACAGGGGAGCCTTTGGACGATAACTGCTCAATATAAAACCGGTGTAGCCACTCTGGGTCATCCCTACCAGTGCATTCGCATTTACATCGTGTGCAAGTTTGCAGGTACTGTAACAAAGCGCATCGCTTAATAAAGAAGGGGAATGGGCCTGCGGCGCCAATATATCAAACCGGTCATAATCATAAGCCGTGCGTTCCACCTCTAAAATAATTTTACTCATCATTTCTACCACAAGTTTGGGATAATCGCCCATGGCGGTTTCTCCGCTCAGCATCACTGCGTCAGCGCCTTCCAGCACAGCGTTCGCAACATCGGTTACCTCGCTGCGGTTTGGTTTGGTACGCTCCATCATGCTCTCCATCATTTGTGTGGCAACAATTACGGGCTTCGCCCTGCGCATACATTTACGGATAATTTCTTTTTGTATCATCGGCACCTGTTCTACCGGCACTTCCACACCCAAATCGCCGCGGGCAATCATTATGCCATCACTTTCTACAATGATGTCCCGTATGTTTTTCAATGCTTCGGGCATTTCTATTTTAGAAATTACTTTTATTTTACTGTTTTTATCTTTGATGCGTTTTTTGAGATCAATAATATCCTCCGCTTTTCGTACAAATGACAGCGCTACCCAGTCGAGGTTATTTTCAATAATAAATTCAAGATCCGCTATATCTTTTTCAGTAAGCGATGGCATTGTCAATGCCGAGTCGGGAAGGTTAACTCCTTTCTTTGGTGTTAAGATGCCACCCAATGTTACGGATACCCGCACTTCTTTATCATTTAAAATCTCTTCCGCCTTCAATTCCATTTTACCATCATCCAAAAATATACGTTCACCTACTTTTACATCTTGTGCAAGGTTTGGATAGGATACATAAATTTTATCGGCGGTTCCAATTATCTTTTCGGTAGTAAAGATAAATTCACTGCCATCTTTCAATTCTATTCTTCCGTTTTCAAGATCGCCTACCCGTAATTTTGGCCCCTGAAGATCGCCGAGGATAGCAATGTTAAATGGTTGTGTCCTGTTAATTTCCCTGATAAATTCTATAATGGATGACTTATCTTCATAGGACCCATGAGAGAAATTTAAACGAAAAACATTTACTCCCGCAATTACAAGCTCTAATAATTTTTCGTAGGTAGCGCAAGCGGGGCCAACGGTGGCGACAATTTTTGTTTTCTTGATTGAATGCTGTATGCCTGCTTCTTTATCCATATCCTGGTGCAGGTATTTGGTGATGTTTTTACTCATAATTTTATCTTGATGTTGGTTATTTGATAATGGATATTGGATAATGGATATTGGATAATTTATAATTGTTATGGGTTGCTCCTTGTCCTTTTTATTACCAATTCCACATTTACGCAATCTGATGTATGTAGTAATTTTTTATGATGCCAGTATCTTTACAATCTTCATCCACTCTTCACTAATGCGTTGTTTCTTTTTAACGGCTTCATTAAGCGGCGTATAATTCATACGGTTATTGACCATGCCTACAAACACATTGTGCCGTCCTTCCATTAAACATTCTACCGCGGAATATCCCATCCTGCTTGCGATCAGGCGATCGAAGCAACTGGGTGAGCCGCCCCGCTGGATATGGCCCAAAATACAAACCCTTACTTCCTGAATTGGCAACCTTTCTTTAATTATTTTAGCGACATAATCGGCACCCCCAAATTCATCGCCTTCTGCCACTACGATGAGGTTCACTAATTTATGCCGCCTTTCTTTTTCAGCCAGCGACTTAATGATTTCCTCAATATCCGTTTTACGTTCGGGGATCAAAATGTTTTCGGCACCTGTTGCTATCCCGCTGTGCAATGCGATATAACCGGCATCCCTGCCCATTACTTCTATGATAAACAAACGGTCATGGGCATCCGCGGTATCCCTTATCTTATCAATAGCTTCCACGGCGGTATTTACGGCTGTATCAAAGCCAATAGTAAAATCAGTGCCTGCAATATCCTTATCAATAGTACCGGGCAAACCAATACAGGGAATATCATATTCGTTGCTAAATGTTTGCGCCCCTCGAAAACTTCCGTCTCCCCCAATAATTACGAGGCCATTGATCCCCAGTTTTGTTAAATTTTCATAAGCTTTTTTTCTTCCTTCAGGGGTGAAAAAATCTTTACACCGGGAAGTTTTAAGTATAGTGCCACCTCTTTGAATGATATTGGCGACACTTCGGCTTTCCATTTTAAAAATGTCATTTTCTACCATGCCGGTATAACCACGCATAATTCCAAATACCTCCAGTCCATGATAAATTGCTGTACGCACCACCGCCCTTATACAGGCATTCATGCCAGGTGCATCTCCTCCTGATGTAAGTACTCCAATCTTTGTTACTTTTTTTTTCATATCTAATGAAAACGGTTAAATATTGATATTTATTTAATGATCTGTCAATTTCCGTGAACGTTACTTTTTTTTTAAAGATGCCAAAAATACACATTTAAAATTAATCGGATAGCCCTCCTGCATTTTATTAATCTTAAATAGTAAATATTGTAAATTACACGATCATTTTATAGCAGATAATGGGCAAGGGGCATCAAACAAGGAAAATAATTTTTATCCTGCAGGTTTGTAAAACCTATCCCTAATTAATAAAACTTATTACAAAAACCTAATCATTGTATGGAAATACTCATAACAGGCGCA
>JANOTW010000866.1:0-1906 GCA_031416575.1 Ferruginibacter sp. | reverse complement strand
AAAGCAGCGGCGTTGCAGTTACGCAGCCCGCCGGCTGAGGAGGCAAAAGCAACGAATTTAAAAAAGAAAGTAAATACCACAGGGTCTTTGCGAATAATTCACCTAATCCTATTAATTTATAAGGGCAGGAAGCCCTGAATTTATTTTTGGCAGTGAAAATAACTTTCACCTTCGGCCATCATTCTTAATTTTTAATTCATCATTTTTGATTAATATTTCACCCTTCACAATACCAATCGGGAATATGAGTAAATACCAGGATATACGACAGGCGGCATACGATGCCAATATGCAATTACCCAAATTAGGTTTGGTGTTGTTTACATTTGGCAATGTAAGCGCCGCCAACAGGGCTGCCGGGGTTTTTGCCATCAAACCAAGCGGTGTTCCTTACGGGGATTTATCACCTGGTAAAATGGTGATCGTTGATTTTGATGGTAAAACTGTTGAAGGTGATTTGCGGCCATCTTCCGATACGCTTACCCATGCTGTATTGTACAAGCATTGGGAAAAAATCGGGGGCATCGTGCATACGCACTCCACTTACGCTACCGCATGGGCGCAGGGCCAGCGTTCCATACCCATTTTTGGCACCACGCATGCCGATCATAACACAGTGGATATTCCCTGTGCGCCACCCATGAGTGATGAAATGATCCGTGGTAATTATGAATACCAAACAGGTTTTCAAATAATGAATGCCTTGAAGGAAAGGAACCTGGGTTACGAAGAAATAGAAATGATACTGGTTGGAAACCATGCACCTTTTACCTGGGGCAAAACCCCGGAGAAGGCAGTATATAACAGTGCGGTTTTGGAGGCCATTGCACAAATGGCATTATTAACGGAACAGATCAATCCGAATGCACCCAGACTACAGGATTCACTGATTAAAAAACATTTTGAACGCAAGCATGGGGCGGATAGTTATTATGGGCAATAGGCCTAATGTCTGATGCCTGATTTTTTGATGTCTGATTTGTTTCAAATTGATAGGTCTTTATAATTATGGGCATCTCTAAAAACCTTCCTTATCCTCTCCTTTGGAGAGGAATTAAAGGTGAGGTTAAAACAAAAACACAGGTTTTTAGAGATGCCCTGTCTGTTGAAGTATTATCATGGTTAAATTAAATACCAGATAAAATTGTGCTTTAGCCCGAAGGGCTATAATGTTAATAACCCCGGATGAAACCCGGGGTATTAAAATGACGGGATAGCCAACCCCGAAGGAGGTTGAATAACAGGAATGCACATTTGTATGATGTTTTGATTTTTAGATGTGTGGTGATTTGTAGAACCACGCCTTGGTGTGGCTTTGTAATTTTTTTTTAAATAAAACTTAATAAAAGCTCCCCGATGGTATGCGGTAGAAGTCCCGGTTCAAGTGTAACACCGGGATGCCCCGATAAAAGATCGGGGCAAGTGACACAACGATGATGCCATGAAAATAAAATGCCTGTCAACAAAAAATGTATTTGTATATGATTTTGATGAGACGGTCCCCTTGAAATAACAAAGGCTAACAAAAAAAAATATAAAAATTCAAAACAATGATAAATCTCAAAGAATTGGAAGTATGGTTTGTAACCGGCAGCCAGTCATTATATGGCGAAGAAACATTGAAGCAGGTAGCATCGCATTCTCAAACAATTGCCGGCGCATTAAACGATGCGGCGCAAATACCCGTGAAAGTGGTGTTTAAACCTACGGTAAAAAGTACGGAAGAAATTTATGGCATTTGCATGGAAGCCAATACCACAAAGAACTGTATCGGCATCATTGCATGGATGCATACTTTTTCACCTGCTAAAATGTGGATCGGCGGATTGAAGATATTGCAAAAACCTTTGTGCCATTTACATACACAATTTAACCGCGACATTCCATGGAATGATATTGATATGGA
>JANOTW010000865.1:0-5983 GCA_031416575.1 Ferruginibacter sp. | reverse complement strand
TCAGTTGTAGCGATTGTTTCATTGCCTGATGCGGCATAATAACTGTGAACTGTATAAACAAACGCATTCTCGCTGAGGCCATTAAATAATACCGACTTGTAACCGTAAATATTATTCCATCCAATTTGCGGTATTTTGAGGTGCATGTTTTGTGATGATGAAAATAATTTGACTTCCTCATCAAATATACCCAGGCAATCCGTATCGCCTTCTTCTGAATGTTTGCACATCAGTTGAAGGCCGAGGCAAATACCCAGCACAGGTTGTGTTAAAGAAACGATTAGTTTATCCAATTCCCTTTCCTTTAAATACTGCATGGCCGAATTGGCGTGGCCAACACCGGGAAAGATCACTTTATCCGCGGTTTGTATTAAAGCTGTATCATCCGTTACGATGGATTCCATACCGATCCGCTGCAAAGCATATTGCACACTTTGCACGTTACCGGCATTATATTTAATTATCGCTATCATGGTTGCTGATGGTTGATAGCTGATGGTTGATAGTTGATTGTTAATAGCTTTACCTCAAAATTTTAATGTTCACAACTATAACAATCAACCATCAACCAGGAACTAATTCTACAGTACTCCTTTTGTTGATGGTAATGAATTATTGTTTACGTCTTTTTTTACCGCCATTTTTATTGCTTTTGCAAATGCCTTGAAAATGGATTCAATTTTATGATGTTCATTGTCACCTTCGGCTTTTATATTCAGGTTGCATTTAGCCGCATCGCTGAAAGATTTGAAGAAATGAAAAAACATTTCAGTTGGCATCTCCCCTATTTTTTCCCTTTTGAATTCAGCTTCCCATACCAGCCAGCTCCGTCCACCAAAATCAATGGCTACCTGTGCCAGGCAATCATCCATTGGCAATAAAAACCCGTAACGTTCAATACCTCTTTTATCGCCCAGGGCCTTTGCAATTGCCTCTCCCAATGCGATGCCCGTATCTTCTATACTGTGGTGCTCATCAATATGCAGGTCACCATTGCATACGATATTGAGATCAATATTTCCATGCCGGGCAATCTGATCCAGCATGTGATCAAAGAAAGGCAAACCTGTTTTAATCCTTGCTTTACCTGATCCATCCAGGTTTACTTCAATACTTATTTTTGTTTCGTTTGTATTGCGCTCATGCTTTACAATTCGTTGTGGCAATTTTAGATAATTGTAAATATCTTCCCAGTTGGGCGCTTCCAATACGATCACTTCCTTTCTTAATTCATCAATTGAACCGCTGATTTCCGCTGCGCCTAAAGTGGCATCATTGAAGAGCCAAAAGCCTTTACACCCCAAATTTTTCGCTAATTGCATATCCGTAATCCTGTCGCCAATTACAAATGAATTTGCCAGGTCATAAACAGGGTTATTAAAATATTTTGTCAGCATTCCTGTTCCCGGCTTACGGGTGGGCGCATTGTCTTTCGCAAATGTTCTGTCAATATATATTTCTGAAAATTGAATGGCTTCGTTGGCTAAGCTTTTTAAAACAAAATCATGTACCGGAAAAAAAGTTTCCTCCGGGAATGAAGCTGTGCCCAATCCATCCTGGTTGGATACCATTACCAATTCATAATCAAGTTCGGTGGCTATCTTCCGCAAATAATAAAACATGCCAGGATAGAATTCCAGTTTTTCAAAAGAATCCAGTTGATAAGTTGGCGGCGCTTCTTTTATCAATACCCCGTCACGGTCAATGAATAATATTTTTTTCATTTAATGATTTGAAGATTTTTTAACGGGTTTTGCTGAAACGGATTTTCCAATTCCCCTTGTCGCCTTTACTTCCGCGGGTGTTACCACACTTGCTTTATTACCAAAACTGTTTCGTACATAAGTTAACACATCCGCTATTTGCTGGTCTGTCAGCGCTGCCTGTGCCGGCATTGGGTTGTGGAAATTATCCCCGTCTATTTCAATCTCACCACCTTTTAATCCATTCAGCACAATTTTAATCAACGCCCTTTTATTACCCAACACCCATTTTGTTTTTACAAGTGTCGGGTTCATGCGCTGCACTCCTTCACCATCTGCCTGGTGGCAGGCTAAACATGTGGCCAGGTAAACTTTTTGGCCTCTTTCCATGGATGCCTTTACGCCTGGTTGTGGTGATAGGTGGAATGAGGAGAGTATTATTATCAAGATGGCGCTGGTGATGATTATTTTTTTCATTTAAAGTGCTTTATTAAGAGTGGTTGTTTTATAATTTTTAGTGTATAGGGAGCAACCTCACCCCCAACCTCCCGACAAATCGGGACAGGCTCTCTCCAAAGGAGAGGGGAGCCTGACCCCTGTGAATTCCAGGAGGTTTTGTTTGTTGGGCTATTCTACCTAATGTACAAGAGTACCCAAATAAACCGGGGCTGATGTTTCGCTCATTACAACATAGGAAAAGTTTACAGGTCATTTAATTTCAAAGGGCGAACTATTTTTTAAAGGGAGGCATAATTTGAAGACCCTGTTTTGCCCCCGTCCCTGCTGGTTAGCGGGGTGGCCTTCTGCCAGTTCATTAACTGTGCCTGATGAACCGCCCAGTATAACGCAATAAAGTTCCACAATGGTATTTAGTACAAGAGGGCGATGCAACGATGATGCCATGAAATACTTCTGCCCGGACAACAAAAAATATGGTTGTATAGAAGTGATTTTTTTTCTTTTTTTATAAATAAAATGGTAACAGGTGATAAACTATTTACCATTGTAATTGATCTTCCATACTGTTCCATTGTTGTCTTCTGATACATAAAGCGAGCCATCGGGCGCTTGTGCCAATCCACATGGGCGATAGTTTGCCTTGTTGATATTTGGTCCTGCGAAACCATCGGCAAACACTTCCCAGGCACCGGATGGCATACCGTTTTTAAACGGTACGAATACTACAAAGTAACCTGCCTGAGGCTCTGGTGAACGGTTCCAGGAGCCATGAAAAGCAATGAAAGCGCCATTGCGGTATTTTTCCGGAAACTTTGTGCCGGTATAAAATAATAAAGCATTGGGCGCAAGATGCCCCGGAAACTGAAGGATGGATTTTTCCTTGTCATCGCAACGGCCTGCTTTGATCCTGTCGCCGCCATATTCGGGGTTCAATAATTTTTGTTTTTTATCATTATCAAAATAGCAATATGGGTATCCGCAATCCGATCCTTTTTTTATGCGGAACATTTCTTCGGCCGGGTTGTTGGCGCCAGATTTTACATCAAATAATTCGGGATAAAATTGAAATAACATATCACGTCCATGCTGCATCAGGTACAGGTCATTTACTTCATTGTTCCAGTCGAGCCCCACTACATTGCGCAAACCAGTAGCATAACGCACGCCCTGGGCATAAGATTGATTTAATTTATCCGCCCTGAATTGCCAGATACCTCCGGCGGTTTCCAATATCGGGCAAGGATCCTGGCCGGGTGAGCCATTGATCCTATCCTGTACCTGGCAAATATTTGATGGGGCGCCGATGTTTACATAAATATTCCCTGCATTATCCAAAGTAATGGATTTGGAATTATGTTGCCCCTGATCCACCAAACCGGTAATTATTTTTTCAACGGATGCTTCATCCACCTTGCCATCTTTTTCATTGAGCTTGTACCTGAATACTTCTGAATTGGAGGAAGCATACAGGTAACCATTTTTTATAGCGATGCCGGTACCTACATAATTACCAAAACCCGTAATTTGATCCGCCTTGCCGTCTCCATTACTGTCATGCAAACGGTAAATGCCTTTGCCATCTTTTAGTTTCTCCAGCTTTACAAATACATCGCCATTGCCTGCAATGGCAATATGACGGGCACGGCCTAAACCGGTTACTACTTTTGTTTCGCTGAAACCAGCGGGCAAAACAAGACCGGAATCAACTCCCCTAATGGGATTCCTGGTCTTCGTGGAATCGTTGCTGAAAGCGGTGAACGTTATCAATAGCACACAATAAAAAAGAACGGTAGAAAATTTTAGCTTATACATATAATTGTTGTTTTAGAAATTAAAATTACTTATTCCCGTGAAAAGAATCCAGGCTTTTGATTAAAAGATTGTTTTCATCCGGGGTGCCTACCGTGATACGCAAACAATTTTCGCACAATACATCTTTACTCCTGTTACGGACAACAATACCACCTGCCGAAAGATAATTATACAAAGTATGGGCATCTTTTACTTTAACCAATACAAAATTAGCATCGCTGTGATAGATTTTTTCCACAAAAGAAAACTTAAACAATTCGTGGATAAGAAAATTCTTTTGCGAAACTACTTCCTTTATCCAGTTATTCACCTGCCCTGTATGTTGCAATGCTTCCAAAGCCAGTTCCTGCGATGCTTCATTAATATTATAAGGAGGTTTTACTTTATTGAACAGATCAATGATATCCCTGGAAGCAAAACAAAGCCCTAAACGCAATGCGGCAAGCCCCCAGGCTTTAGACAATGTTTGCATTACAATGAGGTTAGGATATTCCGTGAGCTCCTGTATAAAGGTTTTTTGTTTAGAGTAATTGATATAGGCTTCATCAATCAAAACAATCCCCGGAAAATTATTCAACAATACTTCCACATCATTCCTGTTCATATTATTACCCGTTGGATTATTGGGGGAACAGATGAATAATAATTTCGTATTGTCATCCACCGCATCCAATATCCCCTGCACATCCAACTGGAAACCGGGCGTTAGATTTACTTTTTTCATACCCACGTTATTGATATGGCCACTCACTTCATACATGCCATAGGTAGGCGGGCATACGATTACGTTATCCTTAACCGGATCGCAAAAAATACGATATGCAAGGTCTATTACTTCATCGCTTCCATTGCCTATAAATATATTCTCCGCAGGTACTCCCTTAATATTAGCGATCGCGAATTTCAATTGCCATTGTAAAGGATCGGGATAACGGTTGAAGTTATCTTCCAATGGTGAACCATACGCATTTTCATTCGCATCCAGTAATACGGAGGCCTTGCCTGTAAACTCATGACGGGCGGAGGAATAGGGTGTCAGGTTTTTGATGTTTTCACGTACTAAGGAACCCAGTTCCCTTGCCCCTGCCCCTATAGGTAATTTAGAAGGCCCCTTATCATATCCAGTGTCACTCATTTTAAGTATTTTATATTTTTTTAGAAGAAAGCCGTTACTTATTTCAGCGCCCAAATCAACTTTTTAGTTGGCTGTTTTTATCGCGGATGCCGTGCAACCTCAATGTCACCGCATTTTTATGTGCATCCAGGCCTTCCGCCACCGCCATTATTTCAACAGCGTTTCCAATATTTTGTATCCCTTCTTTACTCAAATATTGAAAAGTGATCATTTTTAAAAAGCTATCCAATGATACGCCACTATAAGCTTTCGCATACCCATTCGTAGGCAGGGTATGATTGGTACCTGCGGCATAATCACCTACACTTTCAGGAGAGTAATGGCCTATAAATACACTTCCGGCATTTACTACTTTACCGGCCAATACCATGGCGTTATCCGATGCGATGATCAAATGTTCGGCGGCATATTCATTTAATAGATCAAATGCCGTATCCAGGTTTTCCATTACAATAAAGCGGCTATTTTTTAGCGCTGCCGCAGCAATTTCATTTCTTGAAAGCAACGGCAGTTGGAAATCGATTTCTGTTTTCACCTTGTCAACTATCAGCGGGGAGGTTGCAACTAAAACCACCTGGCTATCTATTCCATGTTCTGCCTGGCTCAGCAGATCGGAAGCCACAAATGCAGGGTTACAGCTTTCATCCGCATACACGGCTACTTCGCTGGGGCCAGCAGGCATGTCAATTGCCAATCCCTCTTTATTCACTAATTGTTTTGCACAGGTAACATACTGGTTGCCCGGTCCAAATATTTTATATACCTGCGTAATGGTGGCAGTACCGTATGCCATAGCGGCTATTGCCTGCACACCACCAATTTTATAAATATTTTTTAACCCTGTCAATTGCGCAACATACAGCACAACCGGATT
>JANOTW010000864.1:0-26080 GCA_031416575.1 Ferruginibacter sp. | reverse complement strand
TTCAAAAGCCCACCACTGCGCAAACACAAACGTTGTAGGCAATTTGCGACAAAAAATCTCACTAACATGGAAAGAATATATCAATATATAATAAATGTAAACCCCGACTTGTTAATGGCTGTAATCTTGACTTTGCTATTTTCCATAGAACAATTATTTTCAAACGTTAATTCGCTTTTTAAGAGGACCCCACATTTATTAAACAGTATTTTATTACAATTAGGATATTTCGTTTTAAATTTTTTACTGGCTATACTAGTCGTTAAATGTTTAAATTGGATTGAAAAATACCACATTGGACTCTTTAATGTCGTAGATATTCCATATTATTTAAAAGTTATCATTGGTTTTTTTTGCATTGACTTTGTAAATTATTGGGTACACAGACTTAACCATACCTGGGAATTGTTCTGGCGATTGCACCGTGTACATCATAGTGACACAACCATGGACAGCTCAACAACATATAGGTTTCATCCTTTGGATGCTTTTTTAGATAATTCCGCAGGGATAGTCGCTGCAATCATATTTGGTTTGGATGGTTCAATTTTGGTATTATGGCTCATTTTATACATTCCTTTATTAGTCCTGCACCATTCAAATTATATTATGCCAAAATGGTTTGACAGGACTTTTGGGAAAATAATTGTCTCTCCAAATTTTCATAAAATACATCATCACCAAGACCAAGAATTTACAGATTCAAATTATGGATTGATTTTTATTTTTTGGGATAAGCTCTTCAAGACATATAAAAGACTTCCTGTAAATGAAATAAAATATGGGCTTAAAGAATTTGACGAACCAAACAGACAACGATTTTGGTTTTTACTTAAAAGCCCATTCATTAATGCAAAAAAATAAAACTGCCTACAACAACATTGCATTTGCAAAAGCCGGGCTGGACAATGTAACTTCAACAAAAGCAAAGTGGCAGCAGTGGTCCGGGCTGAACTCTTACTATGTGGCTTTTGTTCTTAACTTGTACCTTATATTTTCAATTTAGCATCGGCTCCGGGCTGGACCAGCTTTGAATTCCCAGCCTTCGCAAATGCACAACGTTGGTGGCAATGTGGCCAGTTGACAGGAACTAACTAACGGGTGATACTCTACTAACAAGGCTTTCTCACGGGATCATTGAACAGCTTTGAAGCAACTTAAGCTTTTAAAAAAATAACTATTGCCAGACAAATGAGAAAAGAATTTGTGAAATATTACTGCAGGACAAAAAAAATTTGGAAAATTAATTTCACCTACACAAAATCATTAAATTATATCATGAGCAATCAACAAATCATAACCAGACCAACTCTAAGTTTTGTAAAGCTGGCTGAAACCCTGGTTTGTATCTTCTGCATAATTAGTATAGCACAAGGACAGAACAAGGTAAAGGCGCTCCCTGATGACTCCCTTGCTACTAATATAGACAGACAATATATACGCAAGGCCTATGAAATTGCCAGGAACTCGGTTGTCCATGGCAATCACCCCTTTGGCGCTCTGTTGGCACATGAAGGAAAGATTGTGGCAGAGTTCGAAAATGAAGTTGTTACTTCTGGTGATATAACCAAACATGCAGAAACAGGATTGATCGGTTACGCATCCAAAAAACTATCGCGGAAAATATTATCGGAGAGTACACTTTATACAAGCACGGAACCCTGCTTAATGTGCAGCGGGGCCATTTATTGGGCAGGCATTACGAAGATTGTTTTCGGAACATCCGAACATCAGATGGATGTGCTTATTGATGCCGAAAGTAAAGGCCATCGTATTTCAAGTGAAGAAGTGTTTCAAAAAATAAGACCAGCAACAATCATTATTGGTCCTGTATTGGAAGAAGAAGGACTTGCTATCCACGCATCGTTCTGGTCTGAATTTAGAAAGCGCTCCCAAAAGTGATACTCTGCTCTTGTAATCAAGTTTACAAAGGCTACGAATGTAGTGAGTAGAAACACTGCCGCCAACATTAAGCCAGTTAGAAGAAATGCCCCCAAAAAATTCCCCCGTTAGAAAAGGGCTACGGGGGCATTTTTGCTACCTGCCTGTCCCGATTTACGGGAGTGTTAAGCGCAGAGGCACCAACAGGCTGTTGCTATAGGTGCAAGAGTAGGCCGGCCTTGGTTTGGGCCTTGGTTTGGGCCTCAGTATGTTTGTAGGGTTCGGCGGTTGTTGGCCGCTTCTTTTTAAGTGTTGCCATATAATTTTCTTTACCCATTTTTTGCAGGCGGTTTTGTTGTTTCAATAATGTTCATCCCCCTCATACCACTGTAGTTTTTTGTTTTACGGAGATGCCCACCCGTTCTGGATATCACTGACCCGCTCCTGCTGGTTGGGGCAGGCCTTGCCGGGTGTTACAGACCCGTAGGTTTTGCACAATACACCCCGGTAGTAAGTGGCTAACAATTCTATTGTACCCGTCTTGCATTTGGGGCAAAGCGTAATGTCTATGCCATGTTTTTCCAGTCCGTACTTTTGCCGGCACCTGTACTTTGGGTGGCGGCGGCGGCAACTTTAGCTGCGCAAACATTTCTTTTAGCCGGCTGGTTCGCTGGTAATTTTTCAGGTAGCCTTAATTGTGTGATCAATAAATAGCAATGCGCAATTTCGGTAAATAAGAGTACGCTTTTTATCAATGGTGTTGACCGGCCAAACCTGAAAGCAAACAATGATGAGCAATACAAAAATAAAAATTGCTTTATTAGTCTTTACAGAAATTATTAGCACTTGATGAAAATATTATTGTACTGCCTGCACACACCAGTCAGCCAATTGATTTTGACGATATTCTCATCCAAACATTAACTAAATAACGAAAAGACAGGAGAGATAATTAGGCCGGTGTACCCCGAAAAATTAACTTTTGATGGATTTGCACTTCGAACTAACCGTATCAATGAAGTGGTACGGCTGATATACAGTATGGAAGAGGGTTTCAGTGAAAATAAAAACAGGACAAACGGGAATAAATCCGACTTGTCCTGTAATGTTGGGTTACTAGGATTCGAACCTAGACGGACAGAATCAAAATCTGTAGTGCTACCTTTACACTATAACCCAATCGGATACTCAAAATTTCTTTTAAGAGTGCAAATTTAGGGGATGAATTTAGAATAGCCAAAACCATTTTAAAAAAAGGAGTTAACCCTTTAAACAGCAGGTGTATAGGCAACAAAAACAGATATAAAAAAATTGCAGGTAATCAACGCTTAATAAAACAAAATAGCTTTTCAATGATACAAGAAACCCTTTCATGGTAATAATAAATACATTGCCCCGAACCCCTAAAGGGCAATGTCATTTAGTTAAGGACTTTTCTTCTTTGATTATTGAAAGCTGAGCATTGACCATTGAGTATTTCCTAAGATTCGCACTTAAAAAATGATCGATAATCAATTTTCAATGCTCACTGTTCAATGAATACATCTTAAGTAAACGACATTGCCCTGAAGGGGCTAAAAGACAAAATCAAGATGCTGATTTACGCACAACCATATAATTAAATGATGTTTCTCTAAATACAACGTGGGAAAAGTTGCCCAATGGTATGCGGTACAAGGGAGTCCCGATAAAAATCGGGATAAACATAACACAACGATGATGCCATGAAAAACAAATGTATGTAACCAAATAATTGTGATTGCATAACCCTGAACCCTACACCTTATCCTCCTCCTCCTTCAACCCCCTGATCATATCCAACGCCTCTGCTACCACATCGCACATGATGGTGATCAATGAACCCGGTTTGGCGGTATTGTAAGCATGCATGATGGCCTCCTTTTCATTATAAATAATAGTGATGGGGATATCCCTTGTTTTGGTTGCATCAATCCCTTCTACCAGGAGCCGCACAATTTCTTCAGCGGTCCTTCCCCTCAAATGCTTATCCTGCCTGATGATGATCTCATCAAAATATAGTGCGGAAATTTTTCCCAGGTCCCTGATGTCTTCATCACGCCGGTCGCCGGTACCACTTATAATACCTACTTTTGGAGAGCCCTCCATCTTACTTACAAAATCACCTAATAACTTTAGCCCTGCCTGGTTATGCGCAAAGTCCACCAGGAATTCAAACTGCTTGAATTTAAACAGGTTCAGCCTGCCCGGGGTAAGGGTTGGGGAAGGCACAAATGTTTGCAGCGCCACTTTAATATCACCCACCCTTATATTCCTGTATAAATAAGTAGCCAGGATAGCAGGTAAAGTATTCATGATATTATGGGTAGCCCTGCCATTATAAGTAATAGGTATTTCCGTTACCTTCATCACCCGCATTTTCCAGGTCCCTTTCATGATGCTCACGTACCCGTTTTCATATACCGTTGCAAGGCCACCGTTTTTACAATGCGCTTTTATTCTTGGATTGTTTTCATCCATGCTGAATAGCCCGATATTACATTTGAGGTCATCCTTTATTCTATACACCAGGTCGTCATCCGCATTTAATATGGCATAGCCGTGCGGAAAAACCGTTTCAGCCACTACCGCTTTTACTTTAGCCATTTGTTCCAGGCTGTCAATACCACCCAATCCAATATGATCGGTACTTACATTGGTAATGATGGCGATATCACAGTTTTGAAAAGCCAGCCCGCTTTTCAGGATACCGCCCCTGGCGCACTCCAGTACCGCAAAGTCAACAGTGGGGTCGCGTAAAACAAAAGTAGAACTAACCGGCCCGGTGCAGTCGCCCTTCATCATCATTTGATTTTGAATATATACGCCATCGCTGGTAGTATAGCCTACTTTATAACCGGCGCTTCTGGCAATATGCGCCGTAATACGGGTAGTGGTGGTTTTGCCATTAGTGCCGGTGATGGCAATAATGGGGATACGGCCTGCGCTTCCTTTAGGAAAAAGCATATCAATAACGGGTTCCGCCACATTGCGGGGCAAACCTACCGCAGGGTCTATGTGCATGCGAAAACCCGGGGCGGCATTCACTTCCAGCACGGCGCCACCATTTTCGCTGATGGGCAGGCGTAAGTCGGGGGCCATGATATCTATGCCACAAATATCCAGTCCTATAATTTGCGCAATGCGTTCGCACATAAAAATATTCGCCGGGTGTACTTCATCCGTAACATCCGTAGAAGTTCCGCCGGTTGAAAGATTGGCCGTTGGTTTTAGTAATACCAGCTCGTCCTTTGGAGGAACGGTTTCTAAAGTGTAGCCTTTTTCCGCCAGCATGTGATTGCTAAAATCATCTAATTTTATGGATGTCAATACTTTTTCATGCCCGAAACCGCGGCGGGGGTCCTTGTTCGTTTCATCTACAAGCCATTGAATGGTATTTACCCCATCACCTGTAACGGAAGCAGGTGTGCGCAATGCGGCGCAAATGAATTTATTATCTATTACCAGCACCCTATAATCAAACCCTGTAATAAAGCGCTCACAAATTACATTGCGCCCGTATAACCGTGCGGCAGCCAAAGCCTTTACCGCCTGGTCCCAATTATTAATGTCGGTAGTAGCGCCTTTGCCATGATTACCGTCCACTGGTTTTAGTACCATTGGGTATCCTACGCTGTTGACCGCATCCCTTAAACCTTCTTCAGTTTTTATAATCACGCCCTTTGGTACCGGAATTTCCGAAGCGCTCAATAAATTCTTGGTTTCTTCTTTATCACAGGCAATATCCACCGCTATATTGGAGGTAGTGGAAGCAATTGTAGCACGGATCCTTTTTTGATAAATACCATAGCCGAGCTGCACCAGGCTTTGTTTGTTCAGGCGGATAAAGGGGATGTTTCTTTTGGCGGCCTCATCTACAATGCACCCGGTGCTTGGCCCCAGGCGGGTATCTTCCCTGATCTCCCTCAATCGCATAATATCTTCCTCCAGGCTGTAGTCTGTTCCATCTGCGATAGACTGGGTAATCCTGGTAGCCGCTTTGGCTGCGTAAACACCGGCATCTTCTTCCATATAGCTGAATACCACGTGGTATTCCCCTTCCTTGCCCGTACCCCTTGTTCGTCCAAAACCCGTATCCATCCCGGCAAGTGTTTGCAACTCCAATGCTACATGCTCTATTACATGCCCCATCCAGGTGCCCTCTGTTACACGTTCAAAAAAACCACCCGGCGCCCCTACACTACAACGATGCTCATACATGCCTGGAAACAATTTCTCCAGCCGTTCTTTAAAACCCAGTATCAGGTTGGTGGGCCGTTGTTCCATCTCTTCCAGGTCAAGCCTCATTTGTATCAGTTTAGGTCGGCGTACACTCCAATAGTTGGGGCCTTTCAGCACTTTTATTTCTACGATCTTCATGGTTGGTTGTTGATGGTTGATGGTTCGGGGTTGGTTGTTAGGGGTTAACGGTTGAAAGTTGGTTGTTGATGAATTTATTTTAAAATGCTGCGCATTGAATAATGCATAAGATGTGACCATTCATTTTTCATTTTTAAATAATTATTGTCCTGGCTGAGACGCATTAGTCAACATCGTTGTGTTATGTTAATCCCGATTTTTTTTTCGGGACTCACTTGTGCCGCATACCAATGTGGATCTTTAAATACGTTTCATAAAAATAGATGATAAAAATAAATCCCGATAATTTTGCAACAATAACAATTAAACAAATTAGTCACGCCCGATACCTAATCAGGGCAGGTGCATTAAAATTTTAAAGCCTGAAAGGCTGACATGATTACAGAAACAGAACGAACATAAAGTCTTTAAAACCCCGAAGGGGTGAAATTTCACCCTTCGGGGTTTTAAAAAATCAAGAATGATTCATTTCCATAATAATTACGTCCCTTCGGGATTAAGAACATGCTTCTTTTGTCAGAAATTGGTTTTTAATGCGTCTGCCCTGGATACCTAATAGATAATACTAATTCACTCCAATTTATTGTAAATCGAAAGATAATTAAAAAAAGGTAGCTTAAAAAATACAAGTGCAACCTGACCCGCTACATTAATTATGTTTTATTTTCAAAAGGCAATCCCATGCCTAAGCAAAAGTTTCAAAGAATTTAATGGTTCAGCCCCCCCTTGGGGAGCAGGAGGGCTTCCCTTTTGGGGCAGGGGCTTTTGCAGGGGTGCTTTGCTGCTCCACGCAATTGCTTTACTTTTGTGCAACCCATTATATTTTGCAGTAAAACGAGGGAAATAATTTTACGCTAATGCCGTTTTACTGTTTACATAAATAAACATGCATGCAACACCCCAGGGGAAAACTCATTGCTATTGGTGGCGCCGAAGATAAAGGCACCGATCCTGATAAAGGCGAATTACAAAAACTAAGCAATCTTAATTTTATTGAATTGGGCATCCTGCTCCGCATAGTATCGGAAAGCGGTGGCCCGGATGCCAAAATAGAAGTGGTGACAACCGCCTCTACCATTCCTTATGAAGTAGGGGAAAATTACCTGGATGCTTTCGGGAAAATTGGCTGTACCGATGTAAACGTAATGCATATACGCAACAGGGCTGATGCCATCAGTGAGGAATATCTTGAAAGGCTTCGTGCCTGCAATACGGTTATGTTCAGCGGTGGCAACCAGCTTCGCTTATCCACCACTTTTGGTGGTACTCAGTTTTTACGTACCATATTGGAACGGTATCATACAGAACCTGATTTTGTGGTAGCCGGCACCAGTGCCGGGGCGATGGCCATGAGCAATACCATGATCTACGAAGGAAATGCCACCCGGGCGCATTTAAAGGGAGAAGTAAAAATAACTACCGGACTGGGTTTTATGGATGATGTTATTTTCGACAGTCATTTTGAAAAACGTGGCCGGTTCGGCAGACTTACACAAGCCATTGCCACCAACCCTTCCTGTATTGGAATTGGTTTGGGAGAAGATACAGGCATGTTAATTACAGATGGAAACAAAATGGAAGCCATCGGGAGCGGCTGTGTGATCATTGTTGACGGGCACGACATCCGCTATTCCAATATCGCGGATATCCCCGATGGAAACCCTTACAGCATTGAAAACCTGAAAGTGCATGTTTGTGAAAAGGGAAACGGCTACCTGGTGGTGGAAAGGAAATTTTTATCTGAAGCCAGGGAAGGTGCTGTTACAAAAAAGCAGGTGAATTTTTGATGTCTGATTTTTTGATGTCTGATGTCTGATTTTTTTTCAACTTGTTAGTTCGTTTTATTTCAGCCAAAATAGTTACAGGTGCCGGTCTCCAGTCCGGTGTTTTGTTGTTACTGCTGCCAATGTTTTTGAATATTAACTAATAGGCAAAGATTAGTAACATGTGGGCTCAGGAAAGGATTTCTGCGCCTGATGGGGTTTTTATTCTGTCCCTGGCCTTATTCTAATCGTAATGCTTAAACCCAATTTTATTTCCTGGTGGCTGTGTTGGATTTATCAACTTTTTTAAAGCTTTGTAAAGTTCACCATTCCTGTATTGTATTTTAAGAATCCTCCCGAAGTTATATACACACTATCCCGAAATTTTTATTTTATACAGCCAGGAGCAATTACCAATTTTTAATTATCAATTATCAATTAACCAATTAATCAATCATTTCAAAGCTCCCTGATCTTTATACTTCTGAAAGAAACATGAGTGCCATGCTCCTGTAAAAGAATATGTCCTTTGGGAGCCATGCCAAAGCCCGGCCATTTTTCGTATTTACTCTTTGCTACCAATGCGTAAAAATATTGAGTTCCCCGTTGGTATTCCACCACTTTCCATCCATTGATCCAGTGTTCGGTTTTACCATCGGGATACACTACAATCCTTCCCCTGTTCCATTCGCCTACAGGCAGTTTCTCTCTCCTGCCGCTGGTAATTTTAAGGGAAGGGATCAGGTCGTATAGCGAGGCCATGGTGCGGTTACCGATAGAACCCAGTTTCCCATCGGGATGTTTATCATCATCCAGTACCTGGTATTCCAGCCCGATAGCCGAGCCCTGGTTATTTTCTTTTTCAGTTACAAAATATTTTACGCCGCTGTTAGCGGTATCAGTTAGTTTAAATTCAAATTGCAGATCAAAGGCGCCAAATTCCTCAGTGGTAACGATATCGCCTCCATTGATGGATTCCTTACCGTTGGAAGCCTTTATATTTAGCGTACCATTTTCTATATACCAAGCCTTATCCGGGAAATAAGTTTTATAAGCGCCCCTCCATCCATTAGTTGTTTTACCATCCCATAATAAACGCATTCCTGATTTTTTTTCATCCGCTGAAAGATCATTGGGAATGGTATTGATAACAAAAATATTATCAGGAGGGGAAGGTATTAAATGACCGGTTTGTATTCTCACATTGCGCCAGCGAATTTCTTTTCCAACATCTTTGGCATCCCCGCCGATAGCATGCACCTGTAATGCGATAAATCCTTTTGGTGTCATTTCATCTATGAGATGCGCACAAGCAACACCATTTACCCAGGTGCGGATACTATTGCCCATACATTCAATGCGGTAATGGTTCCACTGGCCGTTTTTAAAAGCCGTTTTCGCGGCAGGGTTATTTTCCAATGAATAGAGCCAGCCTCTTCTGGCTTCATCATAAATACCCCCACTCCATGCACGGGCGGCTGGATCAATTTCCATTTGATAACCATGTACCCTTTCGGGTGTTTTTTTATCCGTTACATTACATTGGTCGGCAGCGTCTTTTATTTCACTCCTGAATTGAATACCGGAATTCATGGTATTGTTCACTTTAAAATCCACCTCAAAAATAAAATCACCGTAATTTTTTTCTGTCGCCAAAAAACTATTCGGTTCATTGAGCACTGTGGTGCCAATGATCTCTCCATTCTTTACTTCGTATTTCGCTTTGCCATTCAGTTGCTTCCAACCTTTAAGATCCTTGCCGTTAAAGAGATTCTGCCAGTTGCCCCCGGTAGCCTTTTGAGCCATGGATTGAGACATGATTATACCTGATGTTAACGCCAGGCAGATAAAAAGGAATTTGTGGTTTATCATGATAGTTTATGGAAATTTTAGTTTACTAAAGGTGGCATTTTTTATTTATCCATATCAATTAAACTTTCACTTATACTGCGCAAGTGATAAATTAGTGATATTTATTTTGTACGATAACCAAATAAAATACGCTCCCGAATTAATTTAAAACGTAATTAAAGTTGCCCAATGGTATTTAGTACAAGAGTACCCAAATAAACCGGGGCTGATGTTTCGCTAATTACAACCTGGAAAAGTTGCCCAATATGTGGTAGAATAGAGCCCTGTCACGGCGGTAGGTATGAACATTTATAAATATGTGGATTTCCGGTAACAATAAATCAATGTTCACTATTATTCCGCCGCGGCGGAAGGGATATTGGTAGAAATACAGGTTATTATACTTTCAAAAAGTCCCGTAGGGACGTGATATAAAGAATTTAGAGACAGTGGAAAATTTAAAAAACCTTGGAATGTTATCACGTCCCTACGGGACTATAAATGTATATTTTTATGGCTACCGATATTATGTCCCTACGGGACGAAGAAATTTGATGCGTCGAACATAAAACGCAATTAAAGTTCCCCAATGGTATTCAGTACAAGAGGGCGATGCAACGATGCTCCAAATAGCTTCTTAGCCCGGACAAAAATTATGGTTGTATAGAAGGGCGATGCAACAATGATGCTCAGTGGCAGCTTCACCCGGACAATAAGTTTTTAAAAGTTATACTGGAAGGGGAAGGCAAAAACCGTTTTGGCATCGGCGCCAAAGTAACGGTACATTATAACAATACGCCCCCCGCAGGCACAGGGCCCCGTCCTGTGCCTGCGGGGTTACTACTCTTTGGAGATTTAAAAAGCTACATATATTAATGATTCAGTACCGGAAACACAAAAGAAAAGGCACAGGGCCTGAAAAGATTTATCAGCATCAAATAATCACATGAAACTTTCACGCTACAAAAAGCTTTATTTACCCGGTATTGATGGCCTTACTTCTATCTTACTGGGCAATGTTCGTGGATTCATTTTTAAAAGATCTGCTACCAGCTCGCCGATATCTTCCGGTTGTATCTTCCAGGCATCTGCATCGGTGGGAATATGATTATCAAAATGAGTGGCTACGGAACCCGGCATTATGGTAGATACTTTAATACCGTAATTCCGCAAATCAAGCATAATCGCCTGTGAAAAGCCCACGAGCCCAAATTTACTGGCATTATAAGCGGCCCCATTTTCAAAAAAGTTGGCACCTGCCAGGCTGGCGATCGTAATGATATATCCTTTCGATTGCTTTAATGAATCCAGGCTTGCTTTTACGCTGTTGAAAACACCGGTGAGGTTGGTCTCGATGGTATCTTTCCATTCCTGCTCCGTTAAGCTTTCAATATTGGCAAAATGACCAATACCTGCATTGGCAACCAACACATCCATTTGCCCGAAATGAGCGACCGTTGCCTGGATAGCATTTGTTTCTGAAGCCAGCGAACTCACATCAGATTCCAGGGCTAACACTTTTGAAGGATCGTTGCCTAAGGATGCAGCAGCATGCTGAGCAGCACCCAGGGTCCTGCTGGTGATAGCCACTTTCATACCGTTATCCAGTAGGGTTTTTGCGATACCATAGCCAATACCTTTACTTCCGCCGGTTATATAAGCTACTTTATTGGTGAGATTATTCATTATTTTAAAATTTTATTTGATTGGCTCTTTTAACAAACTTTTCGTTTGCCGGTTCAAGTTAACGTTATTATTTTTTTGCATGCATGATACTTGTTAAGATAGCAAAAAAGGCAGCCGGTACCGGTACGTAAATGGGAGGTGATGGATCATGATACGTCCTACAGGCACAGGCTCAGTAATGTGCCGGCATGTTACTTCTCTTTGTAAGTTTATAAATACCTGTCAATGGATTTGGTATAATGCCTTCCCACTCCGCACCGTAAATAATATCCTGTTAAACCAGAACGGGAAAAACAGGATACAAATAATTAGGCTACCTGGTCCCGCAGCGCTTTAATCTCATCGTGCGATTCCCTCAATAAATCTTTTTGGCTACTGATCATATCATGCAGAAAATGTGGCAAATTTTCTTCTGCCATTGCTTCCTTGTAGGCTTTTTGGGCAGCATCTTCTCCCGTTTCACAATTTACCAGTATGGTATGCCTGTCCTTACCGGTAAATATTGCCCTTAAGTCCATCCTGTTTGTTAGGCAAGATTAGGGAAGTGTTTTTTTATAGGAAATAACTTGTTTTTGCAGGAGCTGTTAAATAATATAATGCAAACATTTATAAACAATTTAAAAACCTATAACTTATTCTATATAATTAAAAAACAAACGATTTAAAAATCATTAAGTTAGCATCAATTTTGTGGCCTCGCCAGGAATCGAACCTGGATCTGGGGCTTCGGAGGCCCTTATACTATCCATTGTACTACGAGGCCGGTCGTTCATTGTTTTCCAAAATCACCAATATTACTTTTAAATATTTTTACCGCTATGGCCAGCAATATTACGCCGAAAAATTTTCTTATTACCGTCATACCGTTGGGGCCCAAAAAATTTTCTATCCATTTCAATGATTTCAACACGATATAGATAACCACGCAATTGATCAGGATGCCTAAAAAAATATTGGCATCATGATAATTCGCTTTTAAACTCATGATGGTTGTCAGCGTTCCCGAACCGGCTATTAATGGAAAAGCAATGGGTACTACACTACCACTTTTAGGATTGCTATCCGATTTAAAAAAATCGTGGCCTAATACCATTTCCAATCCAATTATAAATATTACAATACTACCCGCCACCGCAAAAGATTGCACATCCAGGCCCAGCAGATCAAGTAATTGTTTTCCTATAAATAAAAACAAAATCATTAACGCCCCCGACGCCAGGGTTGCCTGAGTTGACCGGATTTCTCCCCCCATCTTCATCCTTAGCGAAGCCAGCACAGGAATATTACCTACCATATCAATTACCGCAAAAAGGGTAAAAGACACCGTCAATATTTCCTTTATCGCTATCTGGCTAAAATCCACTGATTTAAAAATTTTTGCAAATATACATTTTTCAAATGCGGGAAACAGTTATAAGCCGGAAGGTTTGTGCGTTTCTTTCTAACCCTATTAAATGGAAATATATTTAGCAAGCCACCAGTGTTGCAAAAAACAGTAAGCCTGATTAAAAAAATAAATATCCATACAAAAATGTTAACGGGTGCAATTCAAATTTCCCTGGCTGGTGGATCACCAGCCAGGGGCAGCCAGTCCACCCGGGGATGTCTCACCCACCACAACCTTGATAAGTGGAGCGGAAATTATATATACACCATTGCTAACTGTATTAATAAATACAAGATTATAAAAAGAGATGTTACGCCCTTTCAGGGCTTGGCTTATAATTCACAGTTCACGTAGGGCGATGCCCTACGCTATTATATTTTACCGTTTCAGGGCTTAGGGGGCAACCTCTTAAATTATGAAGCAATGCCACCAAGCCCTGAAAGGGCGAAACATTCCGGCACAGGGCAACGCCCTGTGTTAAAAACAAAGTAAACCAAGCCCTGTAAGGGCGACATAATATGGCATTTGGCATAGCATTATTATATTATCCACCACTATTAAAATATTTAAAAACAACATTTTCATTAAATGTGTATACTGCTTTTGTTGCACCCCTAAAGCAGGATGATACGATAGCTATCGGATTTGAAATGCACCCATGTTAACCCTTTCTTCAATTACGCAGCTTTATAAATTAAATTGAAGCTTTATCCCACCAAGAAAATTTTCAGGCGCAGAAGGATTGAAGAACCTGTTTGCAGCCGCATTCAGGTCGTTGCCTAACCCATAAGGCGTATTAAAAGATTTATCGTAAGAAAAATAAATTTCTCCCTTTACCTTTTTACTAAAGTCTTTTTTATAACCCAGCCTTGCAAAAAACAAATTGTATTGCGTTGCAAAAAAACTGTTGGCGTCATTCAAAGGGATCAGGTCGGTATAGCTATAAGTTATATTCGCATACAATCCAATTTTAGTAACCGCATCCGCACCGGCAACAAATACATTGGGAGGCGTGCCTGTTAATTTTTTACCCGAAAAATCATTGCTGCCCTGTTGATAGGTTTTAAACCTTGCTTTGATATATGTGTAATTGCCCCACAACTTCAGCTCCTGTAAAAAATGAGTAGCATTTCTTACCGGGTAATAATTCACCGATAACTCAACACCCTGCTGATCTGTCTTCCCGGTGTTTACAAAATAATCCGCACCTGCCGCATCCCTGCGGGTAACGATGGTATTGTTTAAATTAAAAAGATAAGCGGCTATATCCGCAAATAATTTATTCTTTATCAATTCGCCCCGGAAACCTATTTCGTAATTGGTGGCACGTTCGGCATTTAATGTACTATTAAAAACGCCGGTTGAGGGTACAATTTCATCAATGGTGGGTGGAGAATATCCCTGGCTAACAGTGGCATACACACTATAATTTGCACCTACCTTTTGAAGCAATGAAACACGTGGTACAAAAACAGGATCAAACGTTTTACTGATCCCTTTTACCGGCCTTTTGTTGAGCCTGGTAAAACCATAGCCGTAATTGTTATAACTAAGCCCGGCATTGATAATAAAATTTTCTCCCAGGTTGATATCTGTTTGCACGAAAAGATTGTATTGTTGAGCGGCTATCTCATCATCAAATTGCAAAGTATCGGGTACGCCCGACTGGTTGCCAAAAGTGCGGGTACTTGTAAACCCATACTGGTATTCACCGCCAAAATGAATGCGTACATTTTTGTGGTGGTATTGTGCAACCGATCTGCCACCAATGCCCTGCTCCGTTTTGCGCTGGTAATTGAGAATACTGGGGTTGCGGAAACGGGTGTTGGAGGTGTAAACACTGGTACTATTGCTCCACTGTGTACTAAAATGGTAGTCATGTGCAAAGCCTGCATAAAAAGTTTTTATAAACAGGGCGGCCTTTTGTTGTGCGGCGCTTCTGAATGGCCCCCCTGCAGGCCTTGACTGGCGTGGATCGGCATTGAGCTGGGCCATTGTTAATCCGCCGGGGGTTTGATAATACAAGTCGCTGTAAAAAATATTGGCGCTGATGGATTGCTTTGTATTGATATTAAACGTACCCGTATAATTCGCTACATCTCTTCTTGTATTGGTTTGATTGCGCCATCCATCACTTTGCTGGTGTGCGTATTGTAAAGAATAATTCGCGTTATCCGTTTCATTTCGATAAGCCATATTGGTTTCCATCAAACCATAACTACCTGCCAGCGTATTGATTGAAATACTGTTTTCCTTGAGCCCCGCATTGCGGCTGCTTAATAAAACCACGCCACCAGTGCCTGCACCATACATGCTGCCACCCGGGCCTTTAATTATTTCTATTTTACCTACATTACCAAAGCCTAACTGGTTAAGGTAAGTGTTGCCGTTAGCATCGGTAAAAGGGATGCCATTCCAGTAAATTTTTACATTGCGAACGCCAAAGGGTGAACGCAATAAGTTGCCCCTGATGGACAAGCGATAACTGCCCGGGCTACGCTCATCCATTTTTACACCCGGCACTGTATTAATGGCTGGCAGTATGGTTGCATTGCCATACCGTTCCAGGTCTGCTCTTCCCAGTACGCTCACGGTTACAGGCATATCTTTCATCGTGGCATTTCTTTCAAAGGCCTTTACTACTATTTCCGATAAAAAACTATTGGCAGGGTATAATATGATTGAAAGGTTTTGCTGCGCTCGATATTTAGCAGATATTACCAGGTAGCCTAAATGGGAGAAAGCGATTGTAACCTTTTCAGTTAACCCGTTAAATTCAAAAACGCCGGTTGTATCCGTAACAGCCACCTTTTTTTTATCCACTGATACAGTTACACCCGATAATGGTTTTTCACCTTCACCGCTTAGCACGATGCCTTTAAAAACATACTGGCCGCAAGTTTTTAAAGAACAAAAAACGCAAAGAACAAATGAAATCAAAATTGTAATACTGCGCATCCTCATAAATAAAAAAGTTGATGAATATATGTCAAAATTAGCTGCATTTAACAGGTAATAAACATTTTGAATAATTTATTTTTCACAGCTATTGATAAGTTTGCCGGTTCATTCCTACAGCCGCGGTTCAGACCTGTTTTCATGAGAAAATCTTTTTAATTTAATAAAGAATGTTTCTATTCTATTTATAGGCAATAATTTTTTGGGCCCGGCATTAAAATATCTATTAAACTTCAGTGGCAGGCTCTCCCGATTTTTTATCGGGATCGCACTTCTATACAACCATGGTTTTTGTCCGGGCTAAGAAGCAATGTGGAGCATCGTTGCATCGCCCTCTTGTACCGCATACCATTGGGGATCTTTATCCACGTTGTAATTAGCGAAACATCAGCTTCGGATTATTTGGATACTCTTATACTTATCTCTATAATACTTTTCCCACCTAATTTGTTATTACTCAATCCCCTTTTTAGGATGAAGGGCCACAAAGATCACAAAACCAAAAACCATATTGTTCTCCGTTAGCATCTAATGGCTGTTGACGGTTATCATTTGCATTTACAGGGGCCCGGTATTCTTTGTAAACAATATCACCTTTGGTAAAGTTGACAGGTGTTTTAAATATAGGGCCATCAAAAACAAATGTATGAAACTCTCCATTTTCGCCACATGCATCTACGTTAGCTGGTAAGTCTGTAATAAACTGCTCGTCAATAACCCTACCACAAAAACTTTTGTCTAAATATTTTTCGTTTACGCAAACAACGATTGTTTTAAAACCCAGCTCAATAAACTCATGGATCAATTGCCGGGTGTCCATTTTCCATAACGGAAACAGGGCGGTTATCCCTACTTCATTTAATTTATCTTCCCGGTACTGCCTTAGATCGGCTAAAAAAATATCACCGAAAATGGTATGTTCAAAACCCTCCAGTTTTAGTTCATTTACTTTTATATTCAATATAGCTTCATATTCGATCATGCCAGGCTGTTCCGGCAATTCAATGGTGGTGAGTGGTATGCCAATACATGCCGCCTGGGCTTGTAATAATTCCCTGCGTACCCCATGCATGGAAATGCGGTTATGCACGGCATTTACGCTGGTGAGCAACCGGTCAACCGAATATTTTTTTTGCTGCAGTATATGGTACAACGCAAGTGTTGAATCTTTGCCACCGCTCCAGTTGATGTATGCTTTTTCCATTGTTGATATATTTTATAATAACCGGCAAGCCACTTATCATTACTATCACCTTGCCGCTTTGGATGCTGCGCTGTTGTATGCCGCACGGAGAACTTTTATACAATTTAAACAAAGGCAATCTGTAAATTTTTTACTGATGTATTGTTGCTCTTCATTATTTAAATTAATACTATAGCACTGGCATTGGGCTATATTACCCACTTTGCATTCAAACGCAATTCCGCAGCGTGGACAATTTTTATCTTCATGCCTGCACATGCCGTTCTATATTTTTAATGATGAATATTTAAGTTGCAAATGGGCTGGCGCTTTAAATAAGCGGGGATAAAAAAGTGTTGCGAATGACATAACATCAAATGGTGAATGAATAATTGTATTTCTTAACGAAATGAATGAAAGGCAATATGTTTTTACAATTGAAATGAAAGGGATAAATATTAAATAACGCAATTAAAGATCCACAATGGTATTCAGTACAAGTGTGATTATTATTTCTTTTTACCAAAAAGAAATAATAACAAAATCATATTTGCAACGATGCATAATTGAAAAACAAATGTCTGGCCAAAAAAATAAAAGCGATGAAATTGTACGCTTCACCGCCTTTTATAATTTATGCCGCCTGCAATTTTAAAACCGGATAACGTTGTTGTGCCAGTTGGAAGCCACCGAACAATATGCCGCTATATACCAGGTTGCCAATTAAAAAGTTTTTCATAAAGGGAAATCCCTGTGCATAGCATTGCACTAAACCAGCCCAGTTTTTTGTGAGTGGCGCCATTGTTCCCAGGTCGGTTCCACCACCAATCCAAACAGTGAAATCTGCAATCAGCCAATGACCCAATGCAGCCACCACGGATGCCCCTATTACATTTTTTAAGGTCACTTTCCGAAGGATCCATTTACCAAAGAATACGATCAACGCGAATATCCCGTAGATGATATACCAGCCACTATATAACACGCCATACTTACCATCAAAAACGATATTGCCAATGATGAGGTCGCTTACAAATAAAGTAAGTAACGGGAATGCAAAAGCTTTCCACCTGCTGGTAAAATAAGCGCCGCCAAATAAACCCATGGCGCCGATGGGGGTAAAGTTGGCCCAGGGGGTTAGCTGGGCGGCATTGGGAATACGCATGGCAGCTACTACCATCATTAAAAGCAGTAATACTGCAAAACGTGGATTTATTTTTTCTGTCATAAGATCATTTTTAAAATGAAGCAGGCAGTGTTAACTGCCTGCGATAAATATTATAATGAAAAACTTAATCCTGTCATCAAATTAAATCTGCGGCTGTTATAGCCAATCACATCAAAGTATTGTTGGTTTGTAATGTTACGTAAATCAACAAATGCACGAAATCTTTTGGTAAAATTGTATCCTGCATAAAAATCAACCATATAATATTGGGGCATCGCGGCAGGGCCTGCATCGTATTGCCCTTTTAACCTGCTACCCACAAAACGGAACGAAGGCATCAATGTCAACTCCTTTACCGGGTGCAAAGTGAGTGTACTATTAAAACTGAAATTCGGGCGGCGATAAAAGTTTTTTACTTTTACATTTCCAGTTTTGCCTTCTCCATCCACATAGGTAAAATTATTTACCCAGTTACCTGTTTTACCAATTGCGATATTACTTTCCAGTTCAAAGCCGTAATCATTTTGCTTATCACGGTTTATATATTTACTATCGTAGGTAACGGGATTTGTATAAAAAATTATCAGTTGCCGGATGTCTCTTTTAAAACCAACAATTCGAAAGGAATTCTTTTTATTATTGCTCAGGCTTTGAACACCTGCTTCGTAATTGTTACTTTCTTCTGGCCGCAAGTCCTTATTACCATATTCGCTGTACAACTGGTACAAGGACGGTACTTTATAAGCGGAAGAAATGTTTACAAATACCCGGGTGTTTTCATCAATATTATAAGATGGGTTGAAAGAGTAAGTTGCATTGCTGCCATAAATGCTGTGGTTATTATAACGCACGCCAGCTTCCGCATTAAACCCATTCAGATCGAGCAGCAACAAAGACGCATAAACAGAATAGTTAGTTGTTTGGGCAATGTCTTTTCCCAAAGGCTTTGGAGAAAAGGGGCCATAACTACTAATGCTAAAATAAGTTTGATCCGTATTTTGTGCGATCCGCTGTAAACCGCCCACCAATGATAATTTATCGGTAAAGGTAAAATTTCCAAACAGCTCTGATACAAATGAATTTCCCTTATACTCCCCCCTGGCAAATTTTGAAAAGCCGCCTACGCTTGCGCTATCATCATCCAGTAATCTTTTTGTATTGATGAGTGTGTTGGTAAAATTCAGTGTGCTCTTTTTAGTTTTGTACAGCATTGCCACCGAATTAATGAAACTGGTATTTGTGCCGGTATAATCTTTATCATCCGCAAAAGTGCCCGCATCAAGCCCTGCCTTGTATTTACCATAATTCGTCATGCTGGAAATTGAAAATTTTGGTGCAAACTGATAACCCAGGTTTGCCTGAAAATTATTTTGTTTAAATCCATCTTTATCAAAACCTTTGGTGCCGGTGCTATCATAGGCGGAAGAAAAGCCTTTGCTATCAGTGTGATTGTAATTAAGGTTGTAGGCAAACTTATCCAGTTTACCATTGATACCCCCACTGGCCCTGAATGTATTATAACTGCCAAATGAGATACCCGCTGAAGGGCTGATTTTGCCGTCCCCCCCTTTTTTAGTAATTATATTGATCACTCCTGCTACAGCATCGCTTCCCCACAAGGTGCTTTGCGCACCCTTTAATATTTCTATCCTTTCAATTTGGGAAGGGTTAATATTGTTCAGGTCGAATGAGTTGTTGATCAGCGACGGATCACTAACCGGGATGCCATCCATTAAGATCAGCGTATTACCCGAGGCTGAACCGCGGAGGTAATTATCCTGGTTGGTGCCCAACGTATTGTTGGCGCCATTTACATACATGCCAGCCTGGTAGTTGAGAATTTCCGTAAGTGTTCTCCCTGCACTGCGTTGTAGCGTGGCCTGGTCAATAACACTTACTACTTTACCCGTTTGCGATTGCTTGAGCGGGGTTTTGGTTGCAGTAATAACTACTTCATCTAATGTTTTTTTTGTACTGTCCTCCCCGATTGCGGGAACAAGTTGTGCGTACAACTGACTACTGATAATTACAGCAGCCACCAATAAAATTTTCTTTTTCATAAATGAAAAATTTTTTTTGTGACTGCTTCCGGAAAATTGAGGTGCTGGTGGATTACACGCAACACCGGTTAGAAATATAAATGCTTTTCAGCGCTTACACTCCATGCCTTTCACCCGAAAGCCGTGAATGATTAAATGTGATATGTGGCAGGTCTTCTGACTTAGCGTTCACTTCACCTTCCCGTTAACATAGAACAGTGGTGTGAGAGAAGTTGCCTTTCTTAAACCCCTCTTTGGAGGGGCTTGGGGAGGCCGCCTTTACAGCTACGGGGATAGTGCCGGAATTACACCGGGCTTCCCTTTTAACCCCGATTTTAAACGGGGACCAAATTCGCTGCAAATGTAGGGAGATTGAATTTTAACTGCCAAATTATTTCAACACATAGCTTGTTGAAAACTTTCAAACGCTTGCCTGTATTAACTTTACGCGTAAAATAAATTGTGGTAACTCTGTTTTGTATTTTTCTTTCAATAAAATATATTTTAAATTTTTTGCCGTTTTTTTTATTGCCCGGGCAGACGAAGGTCAATTCAACATCGTTGTGTTATGTTAATCCCGATTTTTTTTTCGGGACTCCCTTCTACCGCATACCATTGGGGATCTTTAATTGCGTTGTTTGATGAATGGCAGGTTATTTAATAATTCAGGTTGCCCTTAACTGAGAATTTTTTATTGCGCCCCTTCAGGGCTTGCTTTATAACATTGTGTTTTACATAGGGCGTTGCCCTATGCTATAATATTGTCGCCCTTTCAGGGCTTTAAAACAGAGCTGTTTATCACCATTCATCGTATCTTATTACTTCCTGCTCAACGGGTAAATCAGTGATATTTTGTTTTGTTCAATAAACAAACTAAAACAGGTTACCCCCATCCCCTTCCCGAAAAATCGGGATGTTCCAAAAGGGGGTAAAAATGGTTAATTTAAAACGCAATTAAAGTTGCCCAATGGTATTTAGTACAAGAGGGCGATGCAACGATGATAACCATTGCTTCTCTGCCTGGACAAAAAAAATCCTATTCACGTTTTTATCCGTTGTGCAGTATAACAAGCCCTCATACATCAACAAAAAAAGAAGAAACTACCAATTTGAAAGAAATCAGACATCAAAAAATCAGACATCAGACATCAGAAAATCAGGCATCCATGATAAGTTTACGTCATTGAATAACATGCATTACAAAAATCCCTTATCTTCAAAGCATGACAGAAAAACCAAAACTTAACCTCTTTGATTTTACCATGATCGTGGTGGGATTGGTAATAGGCATGGGCATATTTAGAACCGCAGCCACCAGTGCAAAAGATGCCATTAACCCTTCGGTTTATTTCAGTGCATGGATCATTGGCGGCCTGGTTGCTTTGTGTGGCGCTTTAACCTTTGCCGAAATAGGTAGCCGCTACCCTGTTACCGGCGGTTATTACAGGGTGTTTGCAAAAGCCTATCATCCCAGCATAGCATTTTCAATTAACTGTTTAATATTGGTAAGTAATGCTGCCAGCCTTAGTGGTGTAGCCTTAATAGGGAGTGGGTATTTATTAAAATTATTTCCAGGCAACTGGACAGATATTGACAAGGCGATTGTAAGTTGCATCGCCATCATTGTATTTTATTTTATTAATTTAAGAGGGCTGAAAGTAAGCTCAGGAGTACAGAATATTTTAATGGTAATAAAAATTACAATGATAGTGGTATTGATTGCCGCATTGTTTTTCCCATCTGAATATGCACAACCAATTACTTCAATAATACCTGGGCAAATTAGCAAATCAGCAAACTTTACTGACTGGGTAAAGAGCCTTGGCGTAAGCCTGATTGCTGTTTCGTTTACGTATGGCGGTTACCAGCAAACCATCAACTTTGGCAACGAAGTGGAGCGCCCCGGCAAAAATATACCCAGAGGGATTTTTATTGGCATTGCCATCATCATTGCTTTATACTTATTGGTAAACCTCAGCTATTACAATCTTGTTGGATTTAATCAAATGAAAAATGAAAAGGAAATAGCTTATTTGGTTATTGATAAAATATTTGGAAAAACAGGTGCGACTGTTTTTGCCGCTTTTCTTTTCCTGGGTGTGCTGGCTTATGTAAATGGACTTCTGATGAGCAATCCACGGGTAATGTTTGCGATGGGTGAAGACGGCAGCCTGCCAAAAATTTTTGCCAGGCAAAATGAAAAAACAAATGTGCTTACATTTTCATTAACGGTGTTTGCCGCAGTTTGCATCGTCATTTTATTTTTTGCGCAGCAGTTTGAAAAAATTTTAACTTTCACAATTTTCCTGGATTGCTTTGGAATGGTACTCAGCAGCGCCACTATATTCTGGTTTCGTAAAAAAACAAAACATCTGGATGGAACGGGCATATACAAGATGAAGCTCTTTCCACTGTTGCCATTGATATTCATGGCTGCCTATTTGTTTGTAGGTGCAAGTATTGCCATAGCAGACCCAAAGGCTGCGTTAACAGGCTTGGGTATTTTAGCGATATTTATAGGGATATATTTTTTCTTTAAACGAAATGCGACTGAAGGGTAGTTGCAAAATAAATTATTATGTCTAAATTTGAGAAACTAAAAGAAAGGTCTGGAAGAAGCCAACTGATTTTACCTATGATGAATTAAGAACGGTTTTAGGAGGTTTAGGATACCAGGAAACTAATAAAGGTAAACCGTCTGGCTCAAGGGTAGCATTTATTAATGCGGCAACAAAGCACATTATAAGAATTCACAAACCCCATCCAAAAAACATTATTAAAGCGTACGCACTGCACTACATTATTGAAGAATTAAAAGAACAAAACTTATTATGGCACAAAATATTTTAGCATATAAAGAATTTATTGGTTCGGTAAATTTTAGTGATGCCGATGAATGTTTTTTTGGAAAAATTGAAGGCATTAATGATTTAGTAACTTTTGAAGGAAGTTCGGTTAAAGAATTAAAAAAAGCTTTTCACCAATCAGTTGATGGTTACCTGGCGCTCTGTAAAGAAGCAGGCAAGGAGCCTTACAAATCCGTAAAAGGATCTTTTAATGTACGGTTAGAGCCGAAGTTGCACTATTCTGCAATTTATACCGCCTTGAAAAAAGGAATGTCTTTAAACCAGTTTGTTTCGGAGGCGATTAAAAAAAATATTGACGAAAAAATCCTTAACCATTCATAATGGACATCTCCTACATCATCAACGAACTGGCCGAAGACAGGGAAAACTATTTCAACGCCATAGCGCCTCCCATCATTCAAAGCAGCAATTTCGCGTTTAAAACCGTTGATGAATTGCGCCATGCATTTGCCGATGAATACTCCACCTATTTATACAGCCGCGGTCTAAACCCGACCGTGGATATACTGCGAAAAAAATTAGCAGCTTTGGACAATGCGGAAGACTGCTTAGTATTTAACAGTGGCGCCGCGGCCATCTTTGCGGCGGTACTGGCCAATGTAAAATCGGGCGATCATATTGTGAGTGTGAATAAGCCTTATACCTGGGCACAAAGAATGTTCAATGTTATTTTGCCACGTTTTGGTGTAACTACTTCGTACATAGATGGGCGAACTATTGAAAATTTTGAACGGGCTATTTTACCCAACACCAGCGTTATTTATTTAGAAAGCCCCAATAGCTGGGATTACGCCATACAGGATTTAAAGGCTGTAGCCGAACTGGCAAAGGCGGAAAATATCGTTACCATTATTGACAACAGTTATTGCACACCCATCTATCAAAAACCACTTGACTTTGGCATTGACCTCACACTGCAATCCGCCACTAAATATATTGGCGGCCACAGCGATACGGTAGCAGGTGTATTGAGCGGTAGCCGTAAAATGATAGAACGGATTTTTAATTCGGAATACATGAATATCGGCAGCGGTATTTCGCCATTTAATGCATGGTTGCTCATACGTGGGTTGCGTACTTTACCAATGCGGCTGGAGCATATCAGCAAATCAACGCTACAGGTGGTTAACTTTTTGAAACAACATCCCAAGGTGGAAGAAGTTATCTTTCCCTTTGACAAAAGTTTTCCGCAATACCAACTGGCCAGGCAACAAATGCAGGGTGCCTGCGGCCTGCTTACTTTTATTATTAAAGCAGATAATTTAGAACAGGTTGAAAAATTCTGCAACAGCCTGCAACATATATTGATGGCCGTAAGCTGGGGCGGGCACGAGAGCCTGATCATACCCAAATGCGCCGGGATGGCTGGATCGCATTTTAATTCACTAAAGAAAGAGCATCGTATGATACGGTTGTATGTTGGGTTGGAGGACTTTGATTACCTGGTTAGGGACCTGGAGAGGGGGTTTGCAATGATTTAATTTTTCTTCGCAGTTTGGCGAGTTTGGTAAATATTTTATAAAAGGACGTTTTATGATGACAAATTTTAAAGACTCCTTATATCTTCAATTTTGTATATTTACTAAAATTATTTTTATGGGTATGGTATATGCAGAAATTACATTAATAAATGGAGATGATTTAGCTATGGCCAAACGCCATATAATAGGCGAAGAAGAAGTAAAAAAAATGACCGTTACAATGGTAGTAGATAGTGTAGCTTACATGATGGCAATAAATGAAACTATTCAAGCCCAACTTGATTTACCTTTTATTGAAAAAAGAAAATCAATCATGGCGGATGGTTCTATTGTAGAACATGATGTAGTAGGGCCAATACATGTAAAATTTGCCAACCGAACCGCTATCTGCAGTGCGGTGGTTTTACAAGGTGACAATGAACCTTTATTAGGCGCAATACCAATGGAAGAAATGGATGTTATCATTCATCCCAGAAGGCAGGAAATGATGGTAAACCCTGACCATCCTTATTATGCGCAACTAAGTTTGAAGTAGCATGTTTTTATCTGCTAATAGTTTTTAAACCATCCATTTCAGCAAACAATATTATATAAATCATTTTTATCTGGCAGGTTCATTTAATAATTTCAACACCTTTTTTAAAATCCAATACCAGCCATATTATTATTTTTTTTTTAGATAGTGGCAATGATTTTTTCTCCTTAGCCGATGGTAAAAAGTTTTCACCGGTTACCACACTTTTCCCTGTTTTAGCTTCTAATTCTTTCCTTGCATTTTTTGCTACTGCCCCACCTTGTTTGCCTGCCTTTGCATTTTCAACCAATCCTTTTGCCTGATCGCTTTCTGCTATCTGGCGGCTTGATAATTCGGCCAAGGCGGTAAAGATTAATTCTGCCTCATTCATATGGCCTCTCAGGTCCTGAGATTTTAAATTTTTTAGGTCTTTATGTTTTTTTACAGTTAGCCCGGTCCATTCTTCATGTATTATGTTTGTTAGCATTGCAAACTCACTACCTTGCTCAACCCCGCTTTCTTTCCAGTAATCAGTAAGTTTATTACGGGTTTCCTGGCCGGTCATTCTTTGCTGAATACACTTATCGCTACGCCCCAGCCTTTACCATTTTTCTCTTGCACGGTAAAGGCTTTGCGCCGGGCCGGCTATTTCCTGCATGCGTTCGAGCCTACTTTTGCGAGCCATTGTTTAAATGGTTCAGCTTTGGGGGAGGGGATGGTTTGGATGAGACGAAGCAGAGTTTGGGCATTTGCCACATCCGTTTCACGCATTTTACCATCTGAGGCTTTCAGTTTGAACTGTCGACAAATTGTCGACAGTTCAAGTCCGTCTTCCGTCTTCACCCTTAATTTCATTTTAAACCAATAATCCCTTGGATTGGAACTTTCAGTTAAAACTTCTACA
>JANOTW010000863.1:0-4038 GCA_031416575.1 Ferruginibacter sp. | reverse complement strand
AATAAACAAACCGTACATGGAAACAGCAAACGCCCAGCAATTATTTTTTCAGCATATAAAAGGAAAATTGCCACAACATATTTCCCTTGCCGATGATGTAGCTGAACTGTTGAATATTAGTAACGATAGCGCTTATCGTCGTATAAGGGCTGATAAACCAATCAGTTTTGAGGAATTGAAGAAATTATGCGTTCATTATAAAGTTTCGTTGGATCAGTTTTTAAACCTGCAAAACGATGCATTCATTTTTACGGGTAAATTGGATAATAATATAAATTTTGGTTTTGAGAATTGGCTGGAAGAAGTGTTGAAGCAATACACGATCATTAGCAGCTTTGAAAAAAAGCATATTTATTTTCTTTTAAAGGATTTGCCTTTTAATCTTCACTTTCAAATACCGGAACTGGCAGCTTTCAAAAGCTTTGTATGGATGAGGTGCTTTTCGGGTTTTAGGATTGAGAAAGGAGTGAAGTTCTCTTTTGATTACCCCCGGTTTGAGGAACATAATGCCATAGGGCTAAAAATCGTGAGTATTTACAATACAATTCCTACTACGGAGATTTGGAATACCGAGGGCATCAACACGACCATACGGCAAATAGAATATTATTACGAAGCAGGAGGCATCATATCCAAAGAGCAAGCCTTTATTTTATTCGACAAATTGGAACAATTGGTAAATCATATTGAAAAACAGGCGGAATTAGGGCTTAAATTTAAGATTGGGGAACAACCCCATTCCGGTTCCCCGGAATACCGCCTTTTCAACAATGAACTGATATTGGGTGATAATAGTTTATTGGCTGAGCTGGGCGATATGAAAGTTACCTTTCTCAATCATAGTTTTATGCATTTTATAGGTACAAGGGATGCTACATTTAATACCGCCATATTCAAAAACCTGAATAATCTGATGCAAAAATCCACACTCATAAGTTCCAGTGACGAAAGAGATAGAATACAGTTCTTCAACCGCCTTCGCAATGAGATACATCACAGGAAGGCCATCTTATATAATTTAGGGCATCTCTAAAAACGCTCCTTTTCCTCTTCTTTGGAGAGGATTTAAAGGTGGTTAAAAAAATGTATTTTTTAGAGGCGCCCTATTTTACCTTGCATTTCTTTATACTGCGCAACGGGCTAATTGGTGAAATTTTCAAGGGATATTGTAAGTATAAAAACGTAGGTAAGGATTTTTTGTCCAGGCTTTGAAGCTATGTGCATCATCCTTGCATCGCCCTCTTGTACCGCATATCCATGGGGATCTTTTATTACGTTTTATTAAAAAAGAGCCTGATTTATTTTATTATTGAACACGGCAAATGTCACAATATTATCCCTTGCGCAATTTTAAATTATTCACTGTTTTGTCCGTTGAGAAGTATAACGCGTATTAAGCAATTGTCCTTTTTGATTATTTACTTTTAATAAAATCACTTTGCAACCCCACCATACTATTTCGCCATCCTAATAATTTAAATCTTGAATGGATCAGAATAATGTACAGGTTTTGTTTTTTCAGCAAATAAAAGCATTGTTGCCCCCGCATATATCTGTTGCGGATGAAATAGCTGAAGTGTTGGATATTAGTACGGATAGCGCATACCGGCGATTACGGGGAGAGAAACCCATCACTTTTGAAGATATAGCGAAATTGAGCGCCAGGTTCAAGGTATCCATTGACCAGCTTCTGTACCCGCATGCTAAAAGTTTTATTTTTACGGGTAAACTGGACTATACTTCCGGCAATTTTTTTGAGCAGTACCTGAATAATATGTTGCAGCAATTTGAATTTATGCACAGTTTTGATCATAAGCATATTTACTTTCTTCCAAATGATATTCCTCCTTTTGTTTATTTCCAGTTTCCTGAAATGGCTGCGTTTACATTCTTTTACTACATGAAAAGCCTGCTCAATTTCGATGATATGAAGGAGTTGAAATTCTCCGTTAAAAATGTAAATGAAGTGCATGTGAAATTGGGAAAAAAAGTGCAGGAAAGCTTTAACCAAATACCTTCTACTGAAATATGGGGTACCGACACCATCAACAGCATCCTGCGGCATATATCATTTTACAGGGATACTCATGTATTTGAATCGAAGGAAGATATTCTTTGCTTATATGATAAACTGGAAGACCTGATAACCCATATAGAAAAACAAGCGGAACTGGGACTCAAGTTCACTTATGGCAGCTCACCCGATAAAAATTCGGCATCCTACAGGATGTTTCATAACGACCTTATCACAGGCGATAATTGCGTATTGGCCGAAATAGGAAATAGCAAGATCACTTATATCAATCATAACCTGATCAATTTCATGTTTACACGGGATGTGGTATTCAATAATTATACTTTCAACACTTTTCAAAATGCCATGCAAAAATCCATACAGATCAGTTTGATAGGGGAAAAAGCACGTGCAAGATTTTTTGACCGGTTACGCAAGAAGGTCCAGGTACACAGGGAAGCAATTAATTACTAATATCAAGATGGCTAAATACAATGTCTGATGCCTGATTTTTGGATGTCTGATTTTGATGTCTGATTTTATGATGTCTGATTTGTGCTGGATTGCAAATATTTTATTTTTTGTGGTACACTAATGAACATTCCCAGTGTTTTCGACGAACTAAATAAAACATTTACTTTGAATTGGTAATTGGATTTACGTCCCCCAACAATAATAAAAACGAAACAGGCAAGTAATAATAATCTGGAAATTGTAAAAAGAGGAAGTTTTGTTTAATTACATAATACAAATTGTGGCTGCAAGAATGGTTGTAAAAATTTGTTTGATTTTAAAGTAACCCAGGTAAGTATGAAAGAAACAAAAAAAATATTTCAGGTAAAGCATACCAGGTTTTCCTGGAAGATGTGATGAAAATGGTGCATGACTATCGTGTAAAAGCTGTGCAAAATGTTCAAACTATTTCCAATCATTTGTATTGGAATATTGGCGGGTTGATTTTAAAAAAACAAGCAGAATTCGGTTGGGGAAAATCCATAGTAGAGCAATTGAGTAAAGATTTGAACCGTTATATAGGTGAAGGTGTGAGCTGGTCGCCCCGTAATCTTTGGTTTATGAGGCAATTGGTGGATGAATATTCAAATCTGAAACAGGCTGTTTCAGAAGTTGAATATCTGAAACATCTTGTTTCAGAGGTTCCGTGGGGACAAAATATATTGATACTTCAAAATGTAAAAGATAAAATAAATAACCTATTTCAAGGTAAAAGGTGATGTCCAAATTTAAAGGGAAGTACAAATAAATTCAAATGGTTTCATTCAAAGTCGAAGCACCCTGGATCGTTGGGATTTAACGCAAGTGCTTTTAATTTTAATGCCCCAATGTAAAAACCCCGCCAAAACGAAAGTACACTGGCCAAAATAAGTATGATATATTATTTTTGTTTTTGCTCGAATTTGTAGCCAAAACTATTACATAGCCGTGCAAAACGCAATTAAAGCACCACAGAAATAAAATGTACAAGAGTGCGACGCAACGATGCTCTATCAGGGCACTTCCGCCGGGACAAAAAAAATAAAAAATGCCTGCCCTTTATTTAGGAGTTTGAAGATTGCTGATTTTAAACTTCACGAAATAAATGGCTGATTGAACATCCAAATAAAATCAGGCATCAAAAAATCAGACATCAGACATAATGATTTCACCCTACATTGCCCTCAAAGATTGATTGATCTACATCCGCCTGGTTTTGCATTTCTTTTTTAAGCCGCTTCATTTTTTTAGTGTATGATAATTTCGTTATCAATACAAAGAGTACCGGCACTACGAATATCGCCAGTGTGGTAGCGGATATCATTCCGCCAAAAACCGTCCAGCCAATTGTTTTTCGGGATTCCGCCGCCGCACCGCTGGCAAAGGCCAATGGAAGCACGCCCAGGATAAAAGCCAGCGAGGTCATAACAATCGGGCGTAGCCGCAGTTGTACCGCCTGCAAGGTGGCGGGTATAATTTCCACACCGCGATCTACCCTTTCTTTAGCGAATTCTACAATTAAAATAGCGTTT
>JANOTW010000862.1:0-5185 GCA_031416575.1 Ferruginibacter sp. | reverse complement strand
AACTGCATAAGCCGCCTCTTTTGGTTCGGTACCGACGTAGTCGGTATTCAAAAAATGCGAAGCTTATTTTTTGAAAGAAGCAAAAGCAGCGGCGTTGCAGTTACGCAGCCCGCCGGCTGGGGAGGCAAAAGCAATGAATTTAAAAAAGAAAACAAATAAGTTTAACGTATCAGATAACTATACTTTAGATTTAAATAACTAAAATAAATATGCCTTATAAAAAGGCTGATTTTTCGGGAAAGCCTGTTCCGATTAATCGCATTGGCCCCGAGGATCGGGGTGGACTGTCAAGTTAAAATATTTTTTTAAAACAATGAGGCAACATGAAAACAGCAATAGGCTTAGCTCCGTAGGAGCTACCACTTTGTAGAAATATAACAAATACGACACTTGCGTGCCGTTGGTACGCCCCTTAGAATGCTTTTAAATTTTTATGGCTGCTCGGAGCAGAATTACCGGATGATAATTAATGCTACAAAGCGGTTGCTCTTAAGCATGAAATTCAGATTGGATAGACCTTTGGCACATATCTTCCAAGATTTAACTTGACGCCAATGCGATAAGGACCGGGAGAGCCCGGCAAGCATTCAAATTTCCTTAACCCTGCCTGACTGCGCCAGGCAGACAGAGCCTTTTTTATGATGCCGGCTCCTAAAAATGCGAACTAAAAACATTTTACTATTCAGACAACATAACGTGGGAAAAGATCCCCAATGGTATGCGGTACAAGAGGGCGATGCAAGGATGATCATCATAGCTTCTTAGCCCGGACAAAAAAATATAGTTGTATATAAGGGCGACTGTAAGATGATCCCCATTCCCTCAAAGCCCGGACAAAAAAAAATAGTTGTATAGAAGTAAAATTTCACTTTTGACTTTTATGTAAACAGCTCCAATTTTAATTGGCGAATAATTCATTTAAGAGAGGGGATGGAGACTTCCTGAATTCATCTTTTAAAACTAAAGTGAATTATAGCCTGTGGCTAATTGTAGCAAATGATTATTCCACTATCAGGATTTACAACCGCTAAAGGGGGTAACAATTAATTTAGGGGGCTATTTAAATTCATTACTCATATTTTTGTTTTGGAGATCAAAGATTATGGGGATATTAATATTGAGGTATTGGATATTCATTAATCACCAATTATTTAAAAAAAACCATTACAATGGATATAGCATTCAACAAAAACGAAGATACGATGAAACTTGCCTATAGCCAGGTAAGGCAACGATTAGAAAAAATTTATGAAGGTGGGGGCCAAAAAGCGATTGAAAAACAAAGAGAAAGAAATAAACTCACTGCAAGGGAAAGGATCAGGTATCTCTGCGATGAAGGAAGGCCCTTTGTGGAGATCGGCGCCTTTGCCGGATATGAAATGTATGCGGAACAAGGTGGATGCCCGGCGGGTGGAACGGTGAGCGGTATGGGCTATGTAAGCGGCAGGCAATGTATCATAGTGGCCAATGATCAAACTGTAAAAGCAGGTGCCTGGTTTCCCATTACGGGTAAAAAGAATTTGCGGATGCAGGAGATTGCGATGGAAAATAAATTGCCTGTTATCTACCTGGTGGATAGCGCTGGTGTTTACCTGCCGATGCAGGATGAAATTTTTCCGGATAAAGAACATTTTGGCCGCATCTTTCGCAACAATGCCAGGATGAGTGCGATAGGAATTACCCAGATAGCTGCGGTAATGGGAGCCTGCGTAGCCGGTGGTGCATACCTGCCCATCATGAGCGATGAAACATTGATGGTAGAAGGAAATGGTTCTATTTTTTTAGCGGGGCCCTACCTCGTAAAGGCAGCGATAGGTGAAGAAACTGACAATGAAACATTGGGCGGCGCCCAAACACATACCGCCATCAGTGGCATTGCGGATTATAAATTTGAAACGGAAAACGATTGTCTCGATCACATAAAAAAAATTATCAGTAAACTGGGCAAGGTGGAGGATGCTGGTTTTGACAGGATAAAAAGTATCACCCCAAAAAAAGAAGCCAACGAGATATATGGCATCATGAATGAAGGTAATACCAGGCCTTATAATATTGTTGACATCATTGAATGCATTACGGATGCGGACAGCTTTGACCAGTTTAAAGAAGACTATGGCAAAACAATTGTATGTGGCTATGGCCGTGTGGACGGATGGGCCGTAGGCATTGTGGCCAATCAACGCCTGATTGTAAAAAACAAAAACGGCGAAATGCAGTTAGGTGGGGTTATTTACAATGACAGTGCCGATAAAGCAGCCCGTTTTATCATGAACTGCAATCAAAAAAAGATACCGCTTGTATTTCTTCAGGATGTTACGGGTTTTATGGTGGGCAGCCGCAGCGAACATAGCGGCATAATAAAAGACGGCGCCAAAATGGTAAATGCGGTTGCCAATTCTGTAGTTCCAAAAATCACTTTTATAATTGGCAACAGTTATGGTGCTGGCAATTATGCCATGTGTGGCAAGGCATACGATCCGCGTTTTATTTATGCGTGGCCCACGGCGAAAATCGCGGTAATGGGTGGCGAACAGGCGGCCAAAACTTTATTGCAGATACAGGTAGCATCATTAAAAGCAAAAGGTAAAGTGATAACCCCGGCGGACGAAGAAAAACTATTAAGTGAAATCACGCAACGCTATCAAACCCAGACCTCGCCTTATTATGCGGCCGCAAGGTTATGGATAGACGATATTATTGACCCGGCTCAAACACGGATGTTAATTTCAGAAGGGATCGCTGCGGCAAATCATAATAAAGATATAGCAGAGTTTAAATCGGGGGTTATGCAGGTGTAAACAGGTGGCCGGATGTATGTTTAAATCTTTCAAACTATTCAAAGAGAAGACACTCATCAATTTGTTAAGTATTCATTAATGATTATTCATTATTGATTAATCATTTGTTCATTATTCATTACTCATTACTTATCATTTTCAGCGTTCAATTTAAATAATGGAAAACATAATACTTTACACGGACGGTTCATCAAGAGGTAATCCCGGGCGGGGTGGATACGGTGCGATACTGATATGGGGCAACCACCGCAAAGAATTGTCGAAAGGTTACAGGCTTACCACCAACAACCGGATGGAATTATTGGCTGTAATCGCAGGATTGGAAGCCATCAAAAAAAATGAATTGCCCATAACGGTTTATTCTGATAGCCAGTATGTAGTAAATTCGGTAGAAAGAGGCTGGCTGAATACCTGGGTAAAAACGGATTTTAAAGGCGGCAAAAAAAATAAGGACCTTTGGAAACATTATCATGAACTGGCAAAACAATTTACCATAAAATTCAAATGGGTACAAGGCCATGCTTACAATCCGTACAATAACCGCTGCGATGAATTAGCTACTTCTGCAGCGGATGGAAAAGATATGTTGATTGACAAAGGATACGAGGAATCGCTTTAAAAAAAATGCCACCCGTAAAAGTGGCGTTATTATTTTATGGACCGGCAATTAAGCGATCACCTGCTTTTCTACTGTATATTTATTAATAAGAAAATAGCCGCCAAACAAAATGGCGCTAAAAAACAAAGTAGCGAACAAGCTGCCAGTGTAAAAAGGAACAGCAGCAGCATAGCAGGCCATTAATCCGTCCCATGTTTTGGAATATGGCAGGTTATTAAGTGCCAGCCCGCCCCCAATCCATACTACAAAATTGGATGCGATAAAGTAAAAGGTGGCGCCTGCAATTGATCCTGCGGCGATGTGCAACAAATTTTCCTTTTTTATCATAAATCCAATTACAGTAACAGCGGCAAACAAAATATAATTCAGGACCTGCCCGTTATAAAAACCCGCAATGGATGAAATGTTGAACTGGAACAATACTTCATAAATAATGTCGGATACCAGCATTGAAAGGATGGGTAAAAGGAAAGAAAACTTTTTGTCTTTGAAGATACTGCCACTAAACAATGCCATGGCTATCTGAGGGGCAAAACCAAGGGGCCTGCCGGGCATTATCCTGTATAACGAGGCAATGACTACCAGCAAAACAAAACTTGCTACGATTGATTTATCTATCTTCATTTTATATTATTTAACAGGCGCAAAAATAGGCAATAAATCCGTGTGCAGCAATATTTAAAAAAGTTTAAATTTTATAATGGCGAAGCATATTAGTACCGGCAAAACAGGCGAAGCCATGGGCATTAAATGGCTTGTTGAAAAGGGTTATTGCATTAAAGAACAAAACTGGCGGCATTCCCGGTGGGAGGTAGATGCCATTGCCGAAAAAGATACCGTATTACATTTTATAGAAATAAAAACCAGGCGATCCAAAAACTTTGGCCTCCCCGAAGAAAGAGTGGGTAAGAAGAAAATTCAAAACCTGATTAACGCCGCCGAGGAATACTTATTTCAGCATCCGGAATGGCAACGTATCCAGTTTAATATTCTTTCCATCTTAATGCTAAAGGATGAGCCGGTGGATTATTTTTTGATTGAAGATGTTTATTTGTGAGGGCGGGTATTAGATATTTGCTTTAGATTTTATGGTGCCGCGTAGCCTACGCTTGCCGGGTATAAAATTGTTTTTCGAAATAAAGGAATTGGTACGTTTGCACATTAGCTAATCAGCACATTAACCCATTTTCACATTTGCAATCAGCACATCAAAGCCTTCATCTTCTCCACCATCTTATACGTAGCAGGGCAATACTGAATATTCTGCTTGTGTACGTGAATATAATCTACTGTTTTCTTTTTGGTAAGATGTGGAAAGCCTGCACAATCTGCCGGACGAATGGAATAAATGGAACACTTATTATCGGCTAAATTCAGAAACTGGCAGGGTTGTTTTTTATTTTGCCAGTCGTCATTCTTTTTATCATACCTCAGCCATTTCTCTTTAAACTCGTCCGGCTTCATTTCAAAATGAGCTGAAATACGTTTGATGTCTTTTACAGAAAAAGTGGGGGTCATTTGTTTGCAACAATTACCACAGCTCAGGCAATCAGTTTCGGCCCAAACTTCCTTATCCACCCGGTCAATAAGTTTATGCAATCCTTTTGGCGGATTTTTTTCTAACTTGGTTAAAAATGATTTGAATGATTTTTTATGGTATCGTACTTTTTGTTTGAACGAACGAAAGTTTACTATCATCATTAATGAAGTATTAAAAATATGTAAACGAAAATAAGAAAACCTTTAACACCAATGTGGAAATTTACAA
>JANOTW010000861.1:0-7142 GCA_031416575.1 Ferruginibacter sp. | reverse complement strand
GCTGATTAATTTATTCTTTTGTATAATAAAATCCTTCTGTAATAAAGTTTTCTGAACACCATAATATTGTTGCAGGTCAGGAATATCTATTGATTGTTGAACAAGTAATGCGAACCTTTTTAAGCTATCGCATCCAATAACTCTATCCTTCTCATCATTTGCTTTATGGCTTTGATTTAAAGTATTGCTTTCATTGTTACAACTCAATAAAAAAATTATAAAAAGAGGTATAGAAAACATTTTCATATTAAATTAGTTATTTACCCATGCAGTATCGTTCCACTTATATGTTCCTTCACTAAGGTTATTAAAATTCGATAGCATTGTAGTTAATCCTTCCTTTTTCTTTTTAGCACCTTCTTCATCCTTTTTCTTTTCAGCATCTTGTCGCTTCTGCCATGTACCAATTAATTTTTGTGCCTCTGCAATTTTATCCACAACCTTGCCGTATGCGGTAATTTCAAAAGCATTTCCTTCTTCGCCGCTACCTTTTGCACCCCACAGGCGCAGGACTCCGTCCTGTGTCTGTTTTGTTACTAATCTTCGCACCTTTAGAAACCATCCAAAATCAAAATATCAATTAACCCTTTTTTGCTGGTAAAATAATCCAAAGCGCTACTATACAACCAATGCCATGGCTCATCTGCAAAGCCCGCAGTTACAGGATCCCAGTGAAGGTAATTTAAACGCTGGTTGTACATTTCTGTACTGTCTAATAATACCGGATGGTTCCCGTGTTCCCAAAACTTGTATTTGAAGTTACTGCTGCTTTTATTACCTGCCCCTTCAAAAGTATGCAGCAACTGTTCTCTCCTGCTTTCTTTTTTATTGTTGATAATTGCACCTATTAATTTCATGGCGGTAAAGCTTTTAATATTCCGCCAGATTAACCCAAGGCCTTTGCCTTCTTTGCAACTACAGATGGTATGCAAATGATTCGTCATTAAAACCCAGGCATGTATATTTAATCCCTGGTTGACCTGACAATGCCGGATGCTATCCAGTAATATTGTTTTATAAAGTTCTCTTGTAAATATATCCGTCCATCCTACCACCGTTGACGTTGTAAAATACACGGCGCTATTATCAACAAACTTATACCTGGTACTCAAGATATTTTTCTTTATATAAACATACGCTAACTTTAATAAAGGTTACGGTAATTATTATGCGTTTACTTTACTGTAAAAATTGTTGAGGTTTAATTCAAACTAAAGCCTGGCAAATCGGAACTTCAATAGTGGCCTTGTGCGTAGTAATGGAAATATCATTTAATATGCGGCAGTAGTAACAAGGAAGACACAGGACCGGAGTCCTGCGCCTGTGGGGTTGAAAATACCCTGCTGCTTTTTGTGGCCTTGCACGAGCTGCACAAACACCGAATATTGAACACCCACCCAGGAAATTAAAGATTTGGAAGCCCGGATAATTACTGTAAAAGACAAAAAAATAACTGTTGACAGAAAAATACCCTTCGCTTTACTTCCCCCAACAGAAAAATTTTCCAACGCAATAAATGTCAGGAAACAATTTATGGACAATATCAAAATGATTGCATACAGGGCGGAAACAGGTATGTATAACATGATAAAAAATCAGCTAAGCCATCCAGATGAAGGCCGGAAGTTATTACAGATGATTTATGCTTCCGATGCCGACATTATTCCTGATTATCCAAATAAAATAAAACCCTAACCGTCAAATTGCACAACCTAAACTACAGAAGAGATGATAAAGTAGCTCAATATCTTTGTGAAAAATTAAATGAAACAGAAATTGAACTCCCCGGGACAGATTTGAAAATTATTTACCAACTGGTATCATCTTGAAACCCGGTGAGGTCAGGTGTTCTGAATATAGGCAACATTCATATTTTATTTTGTACCCTGTTAAAAAATAAACCGTAAATTCGCATCGTTGTTTCAAATTATTCCTTGTATAAAAATAATACCATACGGCATTTTGCGGCATTGTTCCTGCTCTTGCTTTTTGTATTGGGCAATTCGCCTAAGCAATTATTGCATGATGTGTTTGCCAATCACAAAGATTGTACAAGCGGGCTTTCGGTTAAAATTGATAAAATACAAATAGCACAAAAGATCTTTCATTGCCAGTGCGATCATTTTGTAGTTGAATCAGCTTTTACCAACCCCGGTAATCCCATTAATTTAATTACCCCTGCCACCTACTCCCGGTTTTCTTCACCAATAGCCGGTGATATACCTAACCAGCGCCAATTTTTCCTTGAATTGCGTGGCCCCCCTGTAATCGGGTAGTTTTTTCTGTATGCAATTTCATTGAAATTGCTTTTCCTTCTCAATACAAATTTTCAAGTTGTTAATTATGAAATCACTTCAGGTTTTATCCATTCTTGCCATATTATTTTTTGCAGGGATACGCCATTCATTAGCAAATGATCCGCTTAACCATATGGATCATTCAAATACATTAAAAGTTACTTTTTCCGGTAGGATAACCGATGCGAAAACAAACGCACCCATGCAAGGGGTTTCGGTTTATATTGCTGATATAAAATCCGGTGGCTCTACCAATGCAGCCGGATATTTTGAATTTCGCAACCTGCCGCCAGGTACCCACCTGGTTGAAATATCACATATAGGTTATACGACCATGATAGATAATATTGATATAAACGGCGATACAAAAAAGGATTATGCTTTATCGGAATCGGTGGTGGAAAACAATGCTGTAATCGTAACCGGGGTAAGTGGCGCTACCCAATTAAAAAAAGCCCCCTTCCAGGTATCCGTATTACGAAAGCAGGACCTGATGCAAAGCTCTTCCAGCAATATCATTGAAGCATTGGCTAAAAAACCGGGTGTGTCCAGTATGTCATCAGGGCCGGCTATTTCAAAACCAGTGATACGTGGATTGGGCTACAACAGGGTACTCACTATTAATGATGGGGTACGCCAGGAAGGGCAACAATGGGGCGATGAGCATGGGATAGAAATTGATGAATCCAGTGTAAATAAGGTAGAAATACTCAAGGGGCCCGCTTCACTTATTTATGGCAGCGATGCCATGGCTGGCGTTATCAATATCATAACCAACGTGCCTGTTGAAAATAATACGGTGAAGGCGAATATCTTTTCCAATTACCAAACCAACAACAACGCCCGAACGCTGAATGCGAACATGGGTGGAAATATTAAAGGGATCAACTGGAATTTTTATGGCTCTACTGTAGCCGCCGCCGATTACCAGAACAAATATGATGGAAAAGTTTATAACTCTAAATTTAACCAAAACAATTATGGTGGTTATGCAGGGTACAACAGCAGTTGGGGATACAGCCATTTGTTATTTAGTAATTTTAATTTAAAGGCGGGTTTGGTTGAAGGAGAAAGGGATGGGCAGGGTTATTTTATTAAGCCTGTCGCAGGCGGCGGCTACACAAGGGCGGCAGATGCCGATTTTAGCAACACTACACCACAAATTCCATATCAGCATATCCGTCATTTTAAAGTAGCGCTGGATAACAGCATTAAACTGGGAAAAAATCGTTTAGCCTTTAACGTTGGCTACCAGCAAAACAGGCGGGAAGAATTTGGCAATGTGGATGATTTGCAGGAACGGGCATTATTCTTCGATTTAAAGACCATTACCTATACGGCGCAATTTCATCTTAAAGAAATGAACGGATGGAATACATCCATAGGCCTTAACGGAATGCAACAACGCAATACCAATAAAGGAGTAGGGCAACTAATACCTGATTACAACCTATTTGATATTGGCGCTTATTTGTATTCTAAAAAAACAATTAATAAAGTTACCCTTAGTGGTGGCGCCCGTTATGATAACCGTGATTTAAAAGTAAAAAAGTTATTAGATGGCACGATTGTCAAAGGCGCTTCCTTTAATAAAACATTTGGTAATTTTTCAGGAAGTATCGGGATGGCCGCGGAGCTTACCGGCCAACTTATTTTTAAACTAAATGTGGCCAGGGGTTTCAGGGCGCCCGGTATTCCTGAACTGGCATCCAATGGGGCGCATGAAGGAACTATACGCTATGAATATGGCGATGCGAATTTAAAAAGCGAAACAAGTACCCAATCAGATGCTGGTTTTGATTATAATACGGAACACATTTCATTTGGGTTATCAGCTTACAACAACAGCTTTAATAATTTTATTTTTTATAGAAAATTGCAGGCCGCAGGTGGTGGGGATTCTACCGTGGATGTGGGTGGAAATAACCTGGCCGCATTTAAGTTTGATCAGCGCAAAGCCACACTCCGCGGATTGGAAGCCATGATTGATATTCATCCTCATCCGTTGGATTGGTTACATGTACAAAATACCTTTTCGTTTGTAGCCGGCCGTTTTAAAGAGCCAATACAATCCACAAAGTTTTTACCTTTTATTACTGCTCCACGTTTAATAACCGAGTTTAGGGGCGATTTTAAAATGATTGGAAAAAATTTCCATAATTTTTATGTAAAGCTTGAAATAGACAATACGTTTGCACAGCAGCAGGTTTTTACCGCTTACAATACGGAAACCGCCACGCCGGCTTACACTTTATTAAATGCCGCACTGGGAGCCGGCTTTGTTTCTAAAAAGGGTGTTCCTTTATTTAGCCTTAATTTTATTGGAAGCAACCTGGGGAATGTGGCATATCAAAATCATTTAAGCCGTTTAAAATACGCTGCCGAAAACATGGCTACGGGTAGAATGGGTGTATTTAATATGGGAAGAAATTTCAGTTTTAAAGTAAATATCCCTTTGAGTTGGAAAGTAAGTAAAGGGGAATAATTGATAATTGATAATTGATAATGAAATAATTGATAATTGGTAATGAGTGATTGAGGATGAACTATAAGTGGGTGCAATTAAAATTTTCGCGGGCTGGGGGAACACCAGCCAGGGGCAGAAGTGGGATATTTTAAACCCCTTGGAATGTATCACGTCCCTACGGGACTATGAATGTATTTTTTTTCCGGCTACCGATATTATGTCCCTACGGGACGGAGGAATTTGATGTGTCGAACATAAAACGCAATTAAAGATCCACAATGGTATGCGGTACACGAGGGCGACGCAACTATGCCGCCATGAAATACTTCTGCCCGGACAACAAAAAAATATGGTTGTATAGACAAAGTAATGGATATTGATAATGAATTAATTGATAATTGATAATGCGTGATGATTATAGAAGATGAATTGTGAGTGATGGATAGCAGCAATTTGTTTTGAAAATTAATATTTTGAATACTACACTCATAACTCATCTTTAATTACCCGTACTAAATTATTCATTACTTACCGCTCATTATCAATTATTACATTATCAATTATCAATTAATTCATTATCCATTAATTAACCCCGGCTTAGTTATGATAAAAAAATGTACCGCCTTGCTGATTTTAATATTTCCGCTGTTTGTTGCAGCTAATAATAGTACAGATACCCTGCCCGAATTAAATGATACCACAGCCGCCATATCAAAACAAAAATTTTATCTTGAAAAAAACGGCGATTCCTTTTTTTGTAAAAAGCCTAAAACATTCGATTTTATTACCCATATTCCAGGGAATTCTGTTGGGTATGTAAAGCGCTCTTTACAAAAAAAGCATCTTTACAAAGCTGGTATTGTTGCCGCATCAACTGCCCTATTAATAATTTTCGATCAAAAAATCTCCGATGGTGTGCAAAGTTTTTCCAGGCGAAATGGAATTGATGGCCGTGAACAATTTAACCCTATTGTAAGTGTTAAGCTCTTTGGTAAAAATACCAATTTGGGGAAATGGCCTAAAAATATCAATACGGCGTTTTATAATTTTGGGCAAGGCTCCACGGTGATATGGATGGCAGCGGGATTTTATATTGGCGGCAAAATAAAAAATGATAACAGGGCTTTGCAAACGGCCAGCCAGTTAGCGGAATCTTTTTTAGCCCTTGGTTTTGGTACACAGTTGATTAAATATAGTACCGGCAGGGAAAACCCTTCCGATGCAAGTAAACCTGGTGGCAGGTGGGCCCCATTTCCTTCGATGAGTAATTTTCAAAATAATAAGCCGAAGTATGATGCATTCCCGTCAGGGCATTTAGCAACCCTTGTAAGCGCCATCACTATTATTTCAGAAAATTATCCTGCCAGGCGATGGATAAAACCTGTAGGCTATACCATAGCCGGATTACTTTGCTTTGCCATGATCAATAATGGCACACACTGGGCAGGGGATTATCCTTTGGGTTTCGCACTTGGGTATGGGTATGGAAAATACATCGCCAGAAAAAATAAACTGAAGTTGAAAACTGCCTGGTAATTTTTTTATCGCTGTTGTTGATACATGTAACAGATGCGATGTGTAATTTTATCTCATGTTAGAAATTTCCATTAATACACCCGCCCTGCTTTTTCCAGCCATTACCTTATTAATGCTGGCATATACCAACCGCTTTTTATCCCTGGCTGCCCTGGTCCGTAATTTACACAGTGAATATAATCGCGGCGAGAAGGAAAAAAATATACTGAACCAGATTAAAAATATACGCACCCGGTTAAACCTGATTCGGTATATGCAAAGCTTTGGGGTATTGAGTTTTTTATGTTGTGTAATATGTATGTACCTGATATTCCGTAACTGGATGGTGATGGCCCACTGGGTATTCGCTATTAGTTTATTGTTCCTTTTGTTGTCCATCATTTTATCGCTCATAGAAATCAATAAGAGTACCAGGGCGCTCGAACTGCAACTAAGCGATATTGAAGAATTATCCGGGGGGAATATTTTTAAAGATATCTTTAAGGCGAATGATTAATAACAAGAAAAATATCAGTACGCTTTTTTGGGGGCGCCCGGCGATTGATCCCTTATTATGTTAAGCCAGGTAATATTCAACTGATCGAACTTAATGGCATGGTGGTTTTTTATTTTTTTACAATGCCAGGCCTTATTGATTGTGATCAAATTCAACAGGCCTGGTTTGCTTATAATTTTTGTCATAGCTTACAAAAAAGTACAAATAGATAACCCTGCTCAGGCGCATCATCCAGGGCTGCAATACTACCAGCAGTACCCCATTGAATGCAAGCCAGTAAAAAACACGGTTGTCTTCCGTAGATACACCAATCAATACCAACCAGGCAACAAATGTAGCAACGGAA
>JANOTW010000860.1:0-14399 GCA_031416575.1 Ferruginibacter sp. | reverse complement strand
TTTTTTTCATCTTCAATGTTAGCATGTTTTGAAAATCGGGATTGCACTTTTATGCGAATACATTTATTTAATTTCAGCCATCATTATTTCACTCCTCTATACAACCATACTTTTTTTTTGTTGTCCGGGCTAAGAAGCTATGTGGATTCCCGAAAAATCGGGATTTCGCAAATACATTTTTTGTCCAGGCTTTATATCCTTGCTCAACATCGTTGCATCGCCCTCTTGTACTGAATACCATTGAGGAACTTTAATTGCGTTTTAAGCCTCCCCCTGCCCCTCCCAAGGAGGGGTTAAAAGCAAGAGTTTGATAGTGGTCAAAGCATTAATTTAGGGTAATAGTTATATTTTTTATTGTCCAGACAAAGATTCATGGTAGCATCAAATTCCACCGTCCGCCGCGGCGGACATAATATCGGTAGCCAGAAAAAAAATACATTCATAGTCCGCCAGTTGGCGGGCGGGGAAAGAAGTGGCAAGTCAATTCAAATTCACAATACTTCCCTTTACACTGGTGGTACCACCGCTTGAAATTTCGGCGCCACTTCCTCCTTCCACTTTTGTTTGGGCGCTGCCTTTCATGTTCATATTCGTTCCTTCCATCTTTACATCCTTGCTTGCTTTCATTTTAATATCCTTAATGCTTTCTATCGTGATGCCATCTTCATTCATGATGATTTTATTGCCATTCATATCCTGCAACTGAATTTTTTTATCGTCTTCCGTTATCTCTATTTTATGCCCACCGGGTGTTTCCATGGTGATGCTCTTTTTGTCATCATTAAAGATCATTTTCATTTTGCCGCGGCTTACATATCCTTTTTCATGATTGTCATCCGCTGCCGTAATGGGCGCAGGCAATGCACTGCTGTTGAGCATGCCCAGCACCACCCCGTGCCGTGGATCATTATTGATGAAACCAACAATCACTTCATCATTGATCTCGGGCCGGAAAAACATTCCCCTTTCCTTTCCCGCATCCAATGAACTGATCCTGCACCAGGCCCCTTCATCGTCTTTATGGATCACCGGTATCCGGACCATGATACGGTCTTCACCATCCGGGTCACTTTCCAATTTTGTTACTATACCAATCTGCAAACCTTCAATGGCCGGCAGTAAAGCGCCTGCCAATGGTTGCTGCACATTGTAGGTTTGTGCAAACCATTCAGGATTGATGCCGAACTGTAAATTAGTTTGCCAGTTCCCATTTTCGTACTGATGGCGAACAGCCGTTACAAATAATTTCCCTTCAAAGCGTTCACCCACACCCTGCAGTTCAATGACCTGTCCAGGCCTAACCGCAGGCGTTCCGTCAATCTTCACCTGTCCACGGATCTTCGCCAACCGGTGCTTCATCATTTTCGCATTCACCCATTGCTGCAATTCAGGTTCCTCAATTTTTCCGCTGTGGTATAATACAAATTCATCTTCACCCAATACATCCGCTAATGTTGCCGCATCTAAATTCCCTGCAGTTGGTACGGATGGTTCTTCGGCTTCCACATCACTCAATAATTCCTGACCGGTGTAATTCCACATCGTTCCCTTCACCGATTTGTATTGAAGCCTTGCGTCAATCTCCGCATCCAGTTCATGCACCGTTGCCCCGAACTGAACACTCAGAACAGTTGCCCCGGTAAAAGCGGGTTTTTGAATAGTAAGCTTTCCATCGTTCGGGATACAGAGCATTCCCACTGCATCGGCACGGCATAAAACAAAGTCCCAATCGCTGCAATTGTATTGCACTAATTGTTTGTGTTGGGGTGAAGTTGATCCTACTTCTTTCTCCAAACCATACCTGTCTATCAGTTGTTCCATCACATCACTATCGGTCATCTCTTTAAAATAATTGCTCCTGCAGGCCGCCGTCATCTTCGCTGCTTTATCCCTGCATTCCACAATCAACAGCGAACTTTTTTTTCTTGTTTTGATGGCATGTTTTACAACTATTCCCTTAAACACTGTTTCTTCGCTGCCCCGGTAACCCAGTTTGATCTCAATTTCTTTTCCCGGTTCAAAATCGGCCTTGTTGCTGATCTCGAAACTTTGTGCCGCCGGGTCGCCATCCGTCATGATGATGGTAGCTGACGGGATACGGTTCACTTCTTTGTTTATAATGATGGAAAGAACATTATGCGTTCGGGATACTTCCGTACCATCCGATACAATGGTTGATGTTACTACGGTTTTCGGCTGATCAGATGGTATGGTCCTTTCGTTTGCCATGCATTATTGTTTGCTGTTTTTATCAATGGGTGGAAAAAATATTTCATCGCCGGGTTGCAGTTCCCTGAAATTGCTTAGCCCGTTTACCTGCGCCACCTGCAAATAATATTTTGAATGGCCATAAATCCGGTAACACATCAGCGGAAGTGTATCGCCTTTCTTAATAGTCCGGTAATGTGTGAGATCGGGACTGCTGTTTCTTTCTTCCGCTACCCTTCTTTCTTCTTCCTTCAATTCACGGATGGAAACTTTACAAATAGCACGGATGGGCTTGCCATTTGAATTAAAGAGCTTGAAGGCAATATTGAGCAACACGCAAATCCCCTTCATAAGTGAGGTGCCCCATACAAATTTGAAAAACTTTGGCTGATGAATTTCCCCTTCATATCCCATGAGAAACTGTTTGAAGTTTTCGATTTCAACCGCTATATCACTGCGTGGGTTTTTATCAATAATGCCGGTGTTATCAAACAATATCTCAAACGATAATTCTTCCGGTGGCTTTAATTTGAACCGGGGCTGGCTGCCACTTGTTCCCTGCCCCTGCCCATTCTCAAATTCCATTTTTATTTCCTGCGTATAATTTTCAGGGTTCATCATTACGGTAAAGGGTGTACCCACCTGGTTCTCACAGCCGGGATCGCTGTAGGCATATATCTTTAATTTTTCAAATTGTCCGTCGGGCATGTCAGCGTTCTTTTTTGTTTTCAATAATGCGTAGCACTTCTTCCGCCGCCTCTTTGATCAATGCTTCTTTCTCCTCACTGCTGCCGGCAGTGCTTGCCGCCGTTGAATCAACAGCAGCTTTATTCTGGTCCTGGTTTACATTTACTTTAATGGTGAGTTCCCTGATTTCAATTGGCATGTTTGGTTTGTTTTATTTTAAGTTGAAATATTTATAAGCCAGGTCCAGGGTTTCCACTACAATCCCGTTTTCCTGCGCATTGAGATCACTCACACTCCATTTCTTAGGCCATGCATCAATAATTTCCCAATGTTTGATGGCTTCATGTTTTTCATTGAGCAACTGCACATTTACCAATGCAGGTTTGTTGTTGATAAAATCCCTGTCGTGCAAAATGCCCAATACCCATTTGATGAGTTTTGAATCGGTAAGCATCCCACGTTTCAATGACAGGTCGGGATATTTGGAACGTACCGGCAGTTTGTGTTCAAACCGGTTTTCACCGCCTTCTTTAAAACTTTCCGTGTCATACTCCACCGTTAAACCAGACACAGACTGAAAGCGGATGTCGTTATCGTTACCAATACCAACAAACTCGACTTTAAAATGAAAACCAACAGGTGGATAATATCCGCCGGGGGATGTAGCCATGACTTTTTTTGTTTACGGTTTTTTGTTTTCTATTTTTTGTTTATTGTTTTTTGTTGCTCAAAACACGGCCAGCTATTTTTATCGTTAGGGTTATACCGGGCCAGTGATAAAATAATGACTCTTTGTTTTGTTGATTTACCTAAAGAAAATGCCCGTGGTTAATTTATAACATAATAAAAGTTCCCCAATGGTATGCGGTACAAGAGGGCGATGCAACGATGATGCCCATAGCTTCAATGCCAGGACAAAAAATCTTCTTCACGTTTTTAGGCCTTGCGCAGTATATATACATTGGCACATCAGGTCAAAATATTCAAACCCTCATGGGCCAGTTCCAGGGTTTCAATGGCCACTTCATTGCCGTCGCTCTTTAGGTCACTCGCCTGCACTTTCACCGGGAATGCGTTTTTAGCTTTCCAGGTCATTACAGGCGCATGTGATTCGTTGAGCAGGCTGATGATGATATCCCTGCGTTCTGAAACAGTGAGATTGATGGTGTTGACCCATTTATAAAAATCACTGTCGCCCTCAATGGTACCCCGTTTTAAAGTAATGTTGCTGAACTTGTGCATACCGGGCATTTTTATTTTCGAATACTCTGGGCTGCTGCCTTCGCGGTACTCAATTGCTTCTACCTGCATATCAAGGCCTGTTACTTCTGTAAAACCGATCCTTACCCCACCCCATTGTACCTGGAAATGAAATTTTGGAAGAGGATATGTTGCCATGGTTTAAAATTTACCCTAAATCCCTAAAGGGACTTAAGAAGTTTGATAATAATTGTTTACATAAGCCGTAACCCCTTTAGGGGATGGGGATACTAACTCTCCGCCATCTTATGAGAGAACTGAAGGATGATGAATTCAGCAGGGCGAACAACAGCCATTCCAATTTCAACGATCATCCTGCCTTCCAGTATATCCAATGCCGTCATTGTTTTTCCCAACCCAACCGCCACGTAAAATGCATGTTCGGGTTTGGCCCCCTGCAAGGCGCCCTGCCGCCACAATACCGTCAGGAAGTTTTCAATCATGCCCTGTACTTTCACCCATGTATTGGCATCATTGTTTTCAAATACAAATGGCTCCGTTGATTTTTTACAGCTTTCTTCCACCATATTAAAGAAGCGGCGAACACTTACATAACGCCATTCATTGTCATTTCCCGCCAATGTCCTTGCACCCCAAACCAATGTTCCCTTGCCGGTGAAAGAGCGGATGGCATTGATGGATTTGCCGGCAACGGCATCTACATTGAGGTTGGATTGTTCATCCGCACTGATCTGTACAGAAGGGCCTGAAACAGAATTCAAACTTTCATTGGCCGGCGCTTTCCAAACCCCTCTTGCATTATCTACCCTTGCGTAAACACCGGCAACAGCTCCGGATGGGGGAAGCTTGTTCCATTCTTTTTTAATATTGGCGACGATACTGCTGATCACGGGATGCTTTTCATACAAAGCATCCTGGGCCGCCTTCTTATATGCTTTAGAGGCGCTTAAAACCGAATCGGCATAAGATGATAATTTATCAAAAGCAACCTGCAGGTCAATGGCGATCAATCGTCCAATGGCAGGATGGTTACCCGCTACAGTTGAATCGCCATAATCTTTTGGAATAGCCGGTAAAGTGATGGTGGTAATGGCAGCGCCCAGCCAGGCCGCATCAATAGCCGGATAAACCGCATCAACTGCCAATGCGTTATTCGCCAATCCAGATAATGCCCTTGTATCTTCGTTCCGGTCTGTAACGATAAATGACTTTGCAGCACCCCGCCACAATGCCTCGGATGCCGCATAAGAATTGACATCGCTTCTCATGGCGGACGGATTGTTCAAGGTTGTATTCAAGGTTTGAAATTCAAGCAGGGATAACCGGCTGAAATTAAGGAGGACCACCATTTTCGCAATCGCATCGGCTGAATTTGGCGCAGCATCCACAGCCGATTTCATTTCCCTGAATTTATCTTTTAAGGAACGGGCCTCCGTAATCGCTCCTCCGTTCAAATTACCAGTTGCAGGGTCTGCTTTCTTAATAGCCGTCAGTATAGTTTCAACTTTCGCAATCTCCAAAAATGTTGTATTCGTGTCTGCTACCATCTGGTTCAGCAATGGATCAGGTGAAAGTGTTCCAAGATCAACAGCGCCCCCGCCACCTGAAGGCGTAACGTTTCCTTTAAATGCGGTAAACTCTACATCACGTGGATAAGTTGCATACACCCATGGAGTGTAGGCGGCTGAATATTTCAGGTTATTAATCCCGATGTTATTCCTGAAATTCTCAACAGCTTTCTTTTGCCCGCCGGTTACATTTTCTTTAAGGTCAAATAAACCCACCCTGTCCTGGAGTTTGGCGCATTGTTGCAATACCATTTGTTGCAAAGAATAAAAACCTGCATCATCGGCGCCGCTGGTAATCATGTTTACAGCGTCAGGGAAAAGAATGATGGTTGGCTCGTCAACTTTTTCCAGCGCTTGTACCCCTCCCCTGAAACCGGTACCCAAAACTTCATCACCTGGTGCAGGGGCTGTTCCGAGCTTGCCCACTGAAACGATGTAGCAATCCCCTCCTCCATTATCAAAGAACAAACGCATACTATCATACAAAAAATACCGCTGCGTGTTGGCCATGCTTACTTCGGTCACAGCATGATTGTTGGCGGTATCTACTTTTACATTAATGGTAGCCGGATTAATATCACCGCCATAATATTGTACGAATTCAATTAATGAACTGAGGCGGATGGGTTTACCAGTGAGGCTTTCGCCGCTGCGCTCTGCTTTTTCCGTATATCCTACAAATGCGGGGATGGCAGTTTCCACCTGCGCCACCGAAGGCGGCAACTTGGGAATTTCTTCTATATAAACACCGGGGGTTCTGTACGTAGTTGCCATGATGATAAGGTTTAATGATGAATGTTTTTTAATAGTTTAAATAAATATTACAGTAATAGTCCGGGCCGGTTTTGGTTAGCATCCCCGATGCATGTATATCGGGATTGGGGGCTAATGGCGGTTCCCTGCTTACCTGCGTAAACAGGTTCAATTTGAATTCGTAAGGCTTTTCTTTTAATGCGATTGGTACTTTTGAAATAAAAAAATCGGCAGGGTTGGCGTTGGCATCAAATACATGATCTGGTAACGCATCAATTGACTGAACACCTTTTTTGGGTGTTACATATTTCCAGAAAGCAAGCCTGTTGGCAAAGCGGATGGTATAGGTGAGCATTATATTTTTTCCGGTAGCCACATCCAGCCGGTCTTTTAATTTACCATCATCGGGATTGCCCAGAAAAAAAGAAAAATCATTCCCATTGGGCAAATGATTGAACAACTCCACCACCGCGAACATATTGCTGTAAACCGCATCATTACTGATGTAAACAAAAAACTCTTTGCCATTTATCAATATCCTGTATTTGGCTTCCGGCAATATTGAAAGATCAACCGGTACTTCCTTCACTGCTGATTCAAAATGGATGGTTTGCCGCATTACCTGTTCATCAAAAAGATTATTGGCAAGGTTTAATTTGAAAATATCGATTTGAGCGGAAGCAGCATCAGGCGCCAAAGGAAAAACACTTTGTTTTGTAATGAATTGAACTAAATCAGTTGATGCGGCATATTGATTTTTTTCCCTGCTTGTCCAAAAAACAGAATTGGCGCCGGGCGTATTTCCCCCGGGTGAAAGTTTGATACATTCATACACTACATCACTGTGTTTTACAAAATCACCGGGATTGTAAAAAGGCGCTGGCTGGTAAGGCTGTATTGTTTTTGAAAGGTACAGGACATCGCCGCCAGCGCCATCATTCACTTTGTTTTGATGCAGGTTGGCAAAATAAAAACGCCTGCCTGAAAGTGTCTGCGAATCCATTCCGGATATTGTCATAAAAAGCGGGTTCATCAGTTCCATATAAAAACAAAACTTGTCTTCTGCTTTGGGCTGGATAAATGGTTTTCCGTTTTCATCTACTTTTACCAGTACTATCAGTTTGTTGCCAACGGTTTTATAAAGTGCCTTATAGCTGGCAAGTAATTGTTTGGTTGTTTCTGTTGGAATAAATTTAAAATCGGTACAGGCGCCTCCTTTGTAAAAGTCATGCAGCACTTCCAACATGAATAATATTTTGAAAGAGGTGTTCATGAAACAGGCATTTTAAGTTTATCGTTCAGTTGTATTTCTTTTATCAAACCGCTTTCACTGATAGTCAAGTCTTCATCCAGTGTCAACTGGCGTACTTTATACATCACCGAAGGCAGGTACTTGCCACCCAGGATGCTCCACAAATGATTGGATTGTTCAAAGTTCAGGGTGTGCAAATCCACCATCAGCTTTTGTATCCTGCCGTCTAAAGATGGATGCGTGATGGGCGTGAATACATTTTGGTACTGAAAAAACTGTATGATGTTTGACAGGAAATTCAGGCATTCATCATACCTGCCGCGGTTTACTGAAAAAAGAATAAAGAGGTTCAGGTGAATGGGGGGGCTTTTGTAAACAGTGGAAGTATTCGTCTTTACATAATTTTCCTGCTGCCTGGCAATCCGGTCTTCTTCAATATTTACCAAACTCAGCACCGCCTTATTTTTTACATCAGGGTTAGGAGCCGTTACTTCCGCCGATAATGCGATATTACCCACTACAAGCCGGGGCTGGTTTACATCCCCGCCGGGTATTTTTACATTGAAATATTTATTTAATTCCTCCGCAAGGAATTGCAAACTTTCGTTGATCACTTTAATAAGTTAATGTAGGTTACTGCGGCGGTAGAGGAAAGTGATGATCTATCAACAGAATATTGAATCATTGAAATAGAAAACAATAGTATAAAAAAAAATCATCATTGTCAATAGCTATCAATGTTAATTCCAAAAAATAAAATTTACTGTTTTAAAAGCATTGGCCAACTCCGTTAAAAAGGGAAGACAAAACTGCTGAAACACAAGACTGCATTGGTTTATAAAACGCGGTAGTTCCCGCTGAAAATTTATTTTTTAGGGAAGGAAAAAAACCGGCTTATACTTCAATCGTAACTTTACGAATGGTAAATGATGAAATTACGGTGCAAACAAATGCCATAGCATAAAATATCATGATGACTATCACCTGATAATACTTCACAAGGGATAAAAACGTGAAGAAGATTTTTTGTCCTGGCATTGAAGCCATGGGCATTCCCGAAAAATCGGGATTTCGAAATACATGGTTTTTGTCCAGGCTATATTTCCTTGCTCAACATCGTTGCATCGCCCTCTTGTACTTAATACCATTGGGGAACTTTTATTACGTTTTAAATTAATAAATTTCACCCCCTTTTGGAACATCCCGGCCTGTGCCGGCCTTTCGGCATTTTTCGGGAAAGCCTGTCCCGGTTCATCGGGAGGGATAGGAGCGGCCTGTTCTATTTGGTTACGGAACAAAAATAAAATATCACTAATTTATCCCTTGCGCAGTATAATAAACCTACCTGGCAATATAGGGAATTAAACATATTAATGGTTACCCCATTATCCATTTCGGCAGGGGAACCTATAGTGAAGAAACAATGAAAAAGCGTAGTAAGGATTTTTTTACCTGGATGAATGAAAGAAGAACCTGCCGGGATTTTTAGTCATAGGCCATTTGCAAAAGAAGTAATTGAAAACACATTTATTTATCTGGATAAAAAATAATCTTTAAACTCATCCAGCTCTAATAATTCTGTTTCAACATATTTGTTGTAAAGTTTATCCCCCACCTGCGAAAGCAGGGCCGAAATACCAACATCTATCAAACGGATACCGTTATTGGTGAGCAGAATATTATCGAATGGCTGGCCAATAATATCCGAATGCCTCCTGATATGGCGGTGTACAAATCCCGCCTTGTGCAATTGATGCATTTCATCCAAAAAAACATTTAACCACAACTCCCTTTTTTCTATTTCATGCGCCCTGTAATCAATGGCATAAATACGCTCCATTACCAACATTTCCACCTGCAGGTTGTCGTTATAATCAAGCCTTAAAAATTTACTCACCAGTCCATTTACAGTATTGGCATATTTCATTTTCCCAGCTTCAGATCCAATGTCGGAACGGGTATCGCCTGCAAACAGCTTTGCTACTTCTGTTTCTGTAAGGGCAATCACTTTATTGTTGGCACCGGTAGATAGGAGGCGGGGGTATTTCATGTAATTGTTTTTTATTTAGTATCATTATTTAAGTAAGCCCGTATGCCACAAGGTAAGTTTCAAAAGCCATATATTGCCGTGTGTTCCGCTGTTGTAAGGGATGTTGCGCTTAACTGGCATGGCATAAAAATAATCCATGGAGCTGGTTTATCCTAATACCAGTTGTATGGTGAAAGGGCGCAATGTGCATGGCCAGGCTAAGGCTCGTGGGGAGGCGTTGCCGGAAATATATATATACTGCGCAAGGGGTAAAACAGTGAATTTAATTTGTCTGATAATCTTAAAAATCAACGGTATTTTAATTTATAACACAATTAAAGATCCCCAATGGTATGCAGTACAAGAGGGCGATGCAACGATGATCCCCATAGCTGCTTCTTTGTTGGGATAAAAAAAACTGTAACTCACTTTTTTAACCCTTGCGCAGTATAGTATCCTTCGGAACAAAACAAGAACTGTTTATGAATGATAATTAATATAATTTTACAGCATCAGCAGTTTTCTATACAAGAAACTTAATAATTATGGCAACTTTTGGACAAAAAATGAGTTTCTGCCGTAAGCAAAAAAACTGTCGCAGGTTGAACCCGGCAAGCACACTGGAATTAATGGCGACTTTACCGGTAAGTATGAAAGGCATGAGATGAAGCCGACTATCGAAACAGCTAAAAAATTATCAGATGCGCTGTCGGTGTCATTAGACTACCTGGCAGGCGATAGCGATTTAAAAGTAGCAGATAAAAAAACAATGCAGCGATTAGTAGATATTGAAAAATTTTTGCAAGAAGATAAAGCCCATATTTTTTATGCGTTAGACAATCTTATTAAAGCTGCAAAATATAAAGCCTTTAAAAATTTGACTGATGCAAACAGTAACAATAGATATCATCAACAACAAAGCCATTCGGCTTTTGCAAGACCTGGAACTCCTGCAGCTTATACGGGTACGCAGGGTACAACAACCCCCAACTGCAACTGATTGGGCTGCCAAATACAAAGGGGCAATGACTAAACAACCCTTAACCGATATTGACAACCAACTAAAGGAACTACGCAACGAATGGGAATAAAATATTTGTGGGATACCAATACCGCCATCTATTATTTACAGCAACAGTTCCCACCAGGTGCCGAAAAATTTATGGATGATTTAGTGAAGGATGAACGGCCGGTGATACCCGCTAATACAGAGATTGAACTGCTATGCTGGAAAACAGCCACGGAAAAAGATTTAGTTGTACTGCACAATTTTATAAATGATGCTTTGGTAATAGAACTGGAACAACCTATAAAACTTAAAACTGCTGACATACCCAAAGCCCACAAAATTAAACTGCCTGATGCCATCATTGCTGCCACTGCCCTTGTATATGATTTAACTTTACTGAGCCGTAATGTCTCCGACTTTAGTAAAATCAGCGGTATTAAAATTACTAACCCCTGGGATAAATAAAATAACATGACACAAGGATTGCCAACGTACTTACCCACCCTTGCGCCATTAGCAGCTTTCCTTCAAAGCTACGTCTCTCGCAGAGCATTAGAAAAGCCGGGGACGTTGCGGGTATATGGCTATATATTGCCGTGTGTTCCGCTGTTGTAAGGGATGGTGCGCTTAACTGCCACGTCAAAAAAAAATCCATGGAGCTGGTTTATCCTAATACCAGTTGTATGGTGAAAGGGCGCAACGTGCATGGCCAGGCTAAGGCTCGTGGGAAGACGCTACCGGGAAGAGGGCTGGTGGGGGACACCGACCAGTATTAATCGCTTTTCCCTCCCACTACAATCACTATCTCCCCCTTTACCGGCTTTGCATTAAAATGATCATGCACTTCCTGCAAACTACCTCTTTTATTTTCTTCAAATTTTTTGGTGAGCTCCCTGCTTACGCAACAGGGCCTTTCAGCTCCAAAGTATTCAATAAGGTCGCTCAAGGTTTTTACCAACCGCACCGGGCTTTCATAAAATACCATTGTCCTTTCTTCCACCGCCATCTTTTTCAAAAAAGTCTGTCGTCCTTTTTTTAAGGGAAGGAAACCTTCAAAGCAAAAACTGTTGATAGGTAATCCGCTATTGACCAATGCGGGCACAAAAGCTGTGGCGCCAGGAAGGCACTCAACTTTAATATCATGCTTTACACATTCCCTTACTAACAAAAATGCGGGATCGCTTATGCCCGGCGTTCCGGCATCTGTAAGCAATGCCATGGTTTTGCCTCCCTGCAATTGCTCCGCCAAATGATGAATTACTTTATGTTCGTTGTGCTGGTGATAGGGTGTGATAGGCTTGTGTATTTGGTAATGCTGTAGCAAAACGGAAGATGTACGGGTATCTTCAGCCAAAATTAAATCCACCGATTTTAAAATATCTATTGCCCGGAAAGTAATATCCGCCAGATTGCCGATGGGGGTGGGAACGATGAATAATGACATAATGTGCTAAAGTGCTAATGTGCTGATGTGTTAATGTGCCGATGTGCTGATGTGCTAATTTGCTATTGAGCTAATAAGTGAAGTATGATGTGCTTATGAGCTGAGTACCCGATGGATTTATTAGCAAATTAGTACACCAGCTAATTAGCTAATTAAGGGAGCATCCGGTGTCTGCTTCATTAGCACATTAGCACATTAGCTAATTAGCTTATTGTTATTTCAAACATTTCCATCACAGGATTGGCCAACAATTTTCTGGCCGCTTCTTCAGCGATTTGTTTTGCACTTTCCGCAGTATCAGCTTCTATTTGCAGGCTGATATTTTTCCCAATTCTTACGTCCTGGATACCGCTTAATCCCAAATTTTGAAATCCGCCTAATACGGCTTTACCCTGTGGATCCAGCAGTTCTTTTAATGGCATTACTTTTACCTGTGCAGTGAAGGTCATGTGGTTGATTTATTTTTGAGGAGCAAAGATAAAATAATGTAGGCAATGAAAATAACCGCAATTGCCAGCCATTTTAAAAGAAGGATTGCTGTTACTGCAATTATCAATAATACAACCTTCGGAAGGTTATTTTTTAAACTATAATCCTTAAACTTAAAAGCCATGATTGGCAAATTACTTACCATCAGCCAGCTAAGGACAATAATCAGCGTATATAACACCCATTTGTTGATTAGCCATTGATTTATATTAATGAGGCCGCCACCAAAATGCAACATCAATGGAAACGATGCGATCAATAATCCAACGGCAGGTGTGGGTACGCCTTTAAACCCGTAATGCTGCGACGTATCTAAATTGAATTTTGCCAGCCTGTACGCAGAAGCACAACTCAAAATAAAAGCTGGTAATAACCAAATAATGGACGCATCCATCCCGTTTTCTTCTCTTATAAAACTAAGGCGTAATAATTGATACAATATTACGCCTGGCGCTACACCAAAACTTACTACGTCCGCAAGGGAATCCAGTTGCTTACCCATTTCGGAAGATACTTTAAAGAATCTTGCTACAAAGCCATCCAGGAAATCTACCAGGGCGGAAGCGAAAATAAACAAGGCGGCGCAGGATAATTTTTCGGGAATATTAAAACTACTGGTAAACTCATCATTCGTGTAAATGATGATGCTTTCAGTTTGCAATGCAAACACAATAGCGATGCATCCAAAAAAAAGATTGAGCAGGGTGAAAATATTTGGTATTTGTTTCATTTTTTTATTTTTTCTTAAGCCAATCTTCAAATTCTTTTTTTGAAACACCAATGTTTTCCAATGTAGTGTGTATATGTAACAGAGGTATATCCTTATACTTCATTCTTATTACTACAGGCCTTGGCAAGGGGTTTTGTGGGCTATCAAAAATATCATGGCTGGAATGAGTTCTGGTATGTATTATACCCTTACTTTTTAAAAACTGAATAAATATTTTTGTGGGAACAGGTTTTATGCCCATGGTTCTACTTATAAAGGGATGGCAATTTTTTCTTTAAACCTGAGCCTGTTTTTTTTGTAAGCTGCTGCATCAGGAAAAACCGATAATTTGGGTGGCTTATAGAATGGTTTGGGTTGTTGCTGCAGAACCCATCCATTTTTTAATAATTCTTTTTCTAAGTTTCCTTTTTTGCCTGTTTCACTTATAAAAAATTTTAATGCTTCGTCAAAAGCAGATTTTGCTTCCAATTGGGTTTTGCCATAAGAAGATACATTTAGTGACGGGCATAAAGCAACGTAATATTCTCCCTCCTTTACTAAAACAATATCTACCAGTACTTCTACTGACATAGCAACATTCATTATTGTTTTCCTTTTCATCAATGTAAATATAATTAATAATAAAAGCTCTTTTTAAAAATCAGTAACATTAACCCCCCAAAAGTTGCAAATTTTACTAACACTCATTCTTAAATGAAAAATTTTGGAGGGGTTTGGCTTTATAAACAAAATTATTATTTTTTCATTAACGCTTCAATATCCTCCACGGTTATCGGAATGTTCTTCATCAGATCCGTGTTACCTGATTTGGTTATCCAAAAATTATTTTCTATCCGTATTCCCATTTTTTCTTCTTCAATATAAATACCTGGTTCAATTGTAAATACCATTCCTGCCTTAATGGGTTCAGTTCTTGTACCAAGGTCATGCACATCAATACCTAAATGATGAGAAATGCCATGGTATAAATATTTGCGGTAGGCCCTGTTTTCAGGGTCTTCATTTTTGA
>JANOTW010000859.1:0-3245 GCA_031416575.1 Ferruginibacter sp. | reverse complement strand
AACGTAAGCCATCGACCAACCCCGTCTTGTAATTCAAAGGCTGTGTCAATATTTTTGCTACCAAAACAAAAATACCATGCGGGCAGCCACCGAACACCGCACTACCATGTTTTCATTAATTGAAAGCTGGCAACAAAGCGGGCTTAGCCAAAAGGCCTTTTGTAAACAACATCAGATTTTGTCACACGTTTTTTATTATTGGTACAAATGCTACCGTACCCAAAACGATGTTGCCGCCCTTCAGCCTTCAAAAGGTTTTATTGAACTTCATTCACCAGTTACAAAATCACAACCAGCTTCATCTGATACAGCGGCAACGGTAGGATGTGAAAGAACCAAGGTAATTAAAAGTTTGAAAGCAAAACACAACCGGGGTGCGTAAGCTGATTGAATGAGATGGGATATTCATTATCTTTATAACCACAATGCCGGTCTGCGAACTGGTAAAAGGCCAATCCGCAGATTGGGTTTGTGGGATAAAAATTTATATCTACAATGAAAATCATTTACCTATTATATACATGCTCAAAAGGGCGAGTTTGAAAGTATTGTTGAATTAGTTATTGATAATAACAAATTAGTTGGAATTGAGGTAAGGCTGGCAGGAAATGCCAATAAGGAACTTTCCGAACCAGATATGAAAAAAGTAAGGAAGTTTTTGAAAAAATACTGGAAAGACGTTGTAGAGAAGTGGGAAAAAATTGTAGTGCTAAAAACAAAAATTACAGTAAAAAGAATTTCTGGTTTATGAGCTTAATTAAAGCTGAACATATTAATGATTATAAGCTTTCTCTCACATTCAGCGATGGCAGTAGCAAAGTGATAGACTTTGAAGAAAAGTTAAAATCCCACGCTATTTACAAACCGTACCTTAACATAAAAAAATTTCTCACTTACAAAGTAGATCATGGAGCCTTGCGCTGGCCGGGCAATATTTTGGATTATCATTATACCCAGTTAATAAAAATGTGATCGCACATTAAACCGCCTTCCTTTCCTACTTCAGCATCTCCCTCACCTTCATCCGGTCAACAATCCGGGCATATATCTTCACCGTTTTCATATTAACGCCCATCAGCTCCGCCACCGCATCCCGATGTGAAAGAACTAAGGTAATTAAAAGTTTGAAAGCGATCACAACCGTTAATAGACGATGTAATTTATAAAGGCGCTACCATGAAGCCCGCCATAGAAAGTTGCACCAAACAACAGACATCCAAAATTCACTTCCTGGCACTTGGAAAAAGCCAGCGGTATGCATACTGAAAATTGCTGTAAATTTGGTTGTTAAATATTTATATCATGGCCCGTATAGCAGGTGTTAAATTAATAAAAAGCCCCACTGGTAAAGTAACGCACGTTACCTTAAGCATGAAGCATCATGCCGATCTTTTACAAGACATGATTGATCTTGCCGATATGGCGAAAGCAAGAAAAGGCGATACTATCGAATGATCCGAAGCCCGGAAAGCTATTAACAAAAAGCACGGTTTAAAAGATTAATATCTACAATGTGCGGATTGAAAAACAAGCCCTGAAATATATAAACAAACCAGACAGGCCAACAGTAACACGTATCCGAAATGCAATTGATTTAATTGCCGGAAATCCGGGCATCGGAAAAGATTTAACAAACCATGAAGCTCAATATAGTTACCGGGCAGGAGACTATGGAATTTTATACGACCGGTATAACAATGAGTTGATTGTGGTAATTGTTAAAGTTCCCGGCCGCGGCAACGTTTACAAAAATTAGTTTTGTTGTCCGGGCTAAAGTATTCCAATTAAGCATCGTTGTGTCACTCACTTTTACCGCATACCATTGGGGATCTTTAATTGCGTTATGAATTAAATGCAGAACCTTTCAATTCATCTTATTTTAAGTTGGGCCCGGATAAGTAACAAGGAAGGCACAGGGCTGGAGCCCTGCGCCTGATTGGCATTTCTTCTACCTGGCTTAAAGTTAGCGAAGTTGCTATTCTTTTAGCCTGTTTTCGATGTCCATTCGTTCATGTAGAATTCTGACAATTTCAATTATGTCATTTGAAACTTTATAGAAGATAAGGTGAAACTTTACTTTAGATGCACTATATCCTTTCCGTACATGTTCCATTGATTTACCTGCATCGCTGTTTTCGCAGATATAATTTATTTCATCAACTATCAAATTGTAGTAACGATCTGCTTGTTCAATAGACCACTTTTCAACTGTGTAAAGCCAAATTTCTTCAAGATCGGAGATTGCCTTTTTGCTGATTAGGTAAGTTCGGGTCCTCATAAAAACTTACTATGCAGTTTATTCAAGTGTACCTTTGGATCGAAGCTTTTTTCAAATCCACTTTTCTCGCCTAACACCAAAGCTTTATTAAGATCTTTCTTTTTTGTCTCCTCAGATTCCAAAAGCCTTAGTGCAGTGCGAATAACTTCACTTGCTGAATTATACTTCCCAGACGACACTTCGTTAGAAATAAATTCATCGAAGTAGTCTCCTAACAATATTGATGTGTTTCGTCCCATGATCTTTTTTTTATAAAAGTACCAATTATTGGTATTTCATCCAAAAGTTCTCTTGAATATTTTAGTCAACGCAATTCGCCCAACGATCAGGTATTGCTGTCAGGTGGGGATTTTGAAAAACATCTGCCCGAAACCAATGCCTGGATATTTTTAAAAACTGAAGATAACAACAAAAAGCCAGTTAGCATTCCGTCTGCCGGAACTACTGCTGACAGTGGGCTACAGCCGAAGTTAACAAGCCAAGCCCCTCTTGTAGCAATACCATGTTACAAGCCGGTGCCTGTTGTAAAAGAGGTTTAAGTAAGTGACGGGCAGCGGGGGCATTTTTTTTGGGCATTTCTTCTACCCGGATGAATGTTGGGCGAAGTGCCTATTTTAACTCTGCAATTGTAATTACTACAATCTCTGTTATAATCTTTAACCGAAGATCATTTGTCAAAAAATAATTTGCATTACGTTCAATTGCAGTTGCAACTTGTAAAGCGTCAGGTGTCCTAACATTATATTTAGCTCTGATTTCAGCAGCTTTTACTGCAATTGGAGTTGTAATATCAAAAATGTCTATTCCCTTGGCATTGGTAAGAATTGTTTTATATTGCTCTACAACTTTTGTTTCGCCGTCTCTTATTGGTTTAACCAAAACTTCAAGAAGAGTTATGGCCGACGTAAGAAATTTAAAATGATTTTCATCATTAAGTTTAAATAATTTTTCAAGTTCTTCCTGGTAG
>JANOTW010000858.1:0-2171 GCA_031416575.1 Ferruginibacter sp. | reverse complement strand
TTGATGAAGGTCATCAAATATCAGGCGGTTATAAATTCTTTTGATCTCTGTTTTATTGCCATTCACTTCATAAAATAATTTATTTCCTTCACCAATGAGTTTGGTCAGGCAAACGGTTTTGATGCCCAGCACGTCTTCCGTGCAATAAAAATCAATTCTTGTTTTTTGTTGATCAGGATATATCTCCAGCAGGATTACATTGGCAGGATCAAGGCCCCCTAAAACAATATCCTTTAATAATTGCAGGTAAGTTGCTTCTGAATACCCATTCAGGTAGGCGCTATGTGTGCCCGGTACTTCCGCATATACTTTGGTGATAGCGGAATGAAAAGCCTGGTAAGCGAATATGGTAGGAAACCCCTGCATTTCTATTAATTGCGGTTCCAGTTCACCGTTTTCATTTTCGCATACGCCAAAATCAAAAGCTATAAAATCTGCATATGCTGTTTCGTTGGATACGATTATGTCTTTGGGAATTGCTCTTTCAGTAAGTGATTTAAAACGGGGGCCTACTATTACGTCAATAATATCTTCGCATGCATCCAGCATTTTTATAGTAAAATCTTTTGGAACAAAAATCGGTGTTTCGGCGTTTCTAAAATCCAAAGCGCCGGGATGCAGGCTTTCTAATTGCGCCAGGTATGCCTGGTATTTTTCTTCGCTGAAATTATTATTGAACCGCTGACGTAAATCTTTTTGCATGTGATGGAATGTTTTGTATGAAGGACTACATTATGCAGGATAAAAATAAACATAATAATAATACATTACCATCAATGATGGGCGCATACCAAATTGTCGCTGGCTGGTGGGACACCAGCCAGGGGTAGCCCCGCCGTGGCCGGTGTCTCACCGGCCAATGGCTTTGTAGTAAAGCGACAATTTGGTATGCACCCTCAATGATGGGGGCATTGCAAATTTTAAAGGTTGGCTACCCACATTAAATTTCCACAGGTTGCAGGCTGCCTATCGCGATAGTTAAAAAGTTGGGAAGTATATGTGAATAGGTAAACATTATCTTATCGGGATCGTTCAAATGCCTGATCATGCCCTCCCATTTGTCAAATCCGTAATTTTCAATTACGGTTTTCTTTTTTTCTTCTGTTTGCAGGTGAAGGCTCATACCAATTGCATCTGCTTCGGGGTGAAACTGGGATCCAATCATGTACTCATTAAAACGTACCGCCATGATGGCCCTCTCCAGTAAAATAAGCGGACGTTCCTTTTCTATGGCTAAAATGGTAGCTCCTATGGAATGTAGTTGGTTATGATTGGGTTCTATTACCTGGTAATCCCTGCTGTCAACCGCATAAAAAGGATCTTTCATGCCATTGAAAACAACCTCATCCTGACCATCCTTTAACAGGTGAACAGGAAACACCCCGAATGCCGTACTTTTTCTTTTGCAAAGGTTACCTACCTGGTAGTGCCTGCATGCTAATTGAAAAGAATGACAAATAAAAAAAACATATTTCTTTTGAACATGGGCTTCATTATTATTCCATTTCTCTATTTGATGAAGCCAGTTGAAATACACTTTTTCCCATTCGCTGCCTATGCTTTCCAAAGGGCTTCCGGGGCCGCCGCTTGATATGAAGATATCGTAAGACAGATCGGGCACTTCATTTTTTTGACGGACATCAAATTCATCCCAAATAATATCCACGTCGTGGTGGTCGCTATATTGGTTTAAAATTTCCCTGATACAACGCATGCCCTGGTTGGTTACCCCATCATATAAATCTAAAACAGCAACACGCATGCTTTGCGTTTCATTTGAATTCATTGTGCAAATTTAATATTTTTTTCATACACGCTAACCCGGTTAGCGGATAGAAATAGCTTTGGTGGATATTAAATGCAAATTTGTGTACAATTAATTATTGTGTCACTTAGCTCCCATTATCCGGAACGATAATTAAAGCAAAGGGCAGGCTTAAAGAAGATGGGGCCTGCTTCATTATACTGCGCAAGGGTTAAAAAAGTGAGTTACAGTTTTTTTATCCCGACAAAGAAGCAGCTATGGGGATCATCGTTGCATCGCCCTCTTATACTGAATACCATTGGGGATCTTTAATTGTGTTATAAATTAATAGGATTAGGTGTATTATTCGCAAAGCTGCTACCAGTATCATTTTGATCTAAAAATTTTGGTTCGAGTTAAAATCAGT
>JANOTW010000857.1:0-2149 GCA_031416575.1 Ferruginibacter sp. | reverse complement strand
GGCAGAAAAAACAAAAAACCGGATTCTCAGGAACGATAATGGTTTTCGTTTTTTTAATGGTATTTACCGTAAGCAGGACATTTTCTTTAGGCTTGCAGGAACCCATAAAACCAATAACAACAGCAATTAGAATTAAGAAGGTGAGTTCAGAGTTTGTCAAGGTTTAGCATAGCCGCTAACGTTGAGTATTTGCGAAGGCAGGGTTTTTGAAAAAAGTCCACCCGGAACCAATGCCTGGGTATTTTAAAAAGTTGAAGATAACAACTAAAAGCCATATTGAAAACCGTCAGCCGGAACTACTGCTGCCAGCGGGTTGCAGCCGAAGTTAACAACGTCATGCCCCACTTTGCAGCAATACCATGTTACAAGCCGGTACCCGTTAAAAAGGGGTTTAAGTAGGTGACGGGCATAAGTTATCCGTGCAAAAACTTGTTTTAAAATCATGGTATAGACATTACGCTTTGCGCCAAATGTATGGTGGGTACTATGGATTTGTTAGCCACTTATTACCGGGGTGTGTTTTGCAAAACCTAAGGGGATGAAATACAAAATAAAGTCATTGGGAACCCCAACGGCGTATCGCCGTGAAACAAAAAACTAATGTGGTATGCGGAGGATGAATTTAATGAACAACAAAAAACACCAGCAAAATATGGGTAAGGGAAATTGTATGCCAACACCGATAAATCACCGCCATCCGGCAGCAATACAGTACAAACCTACTTTGGCCAATGCTAAGGCCGGGCTACTCGAGTACCTATACAATAGGCAGCCTAAGCCGTGTGCGCTTAACACTCCCGTAAACCGGGACAGGCAGGTAGCAAAAATGCCCCCGTTAGCTCTTTTCTAACGGGGGCATTTTTTGGGGGCATTTCTTCTACCTGGCTTAATGTTTTGGCAGCAGGCTTCTTATGGTAAAAACTGGTAAATTTCTTTTTTAAGTAATGGTAAATGATTTTTGATTATAGCCCAAATAATAGTTGGATCAATAGAATCGTAGGCATGAATTAATCTATTTCGAAATCCAACCATTTTTCGTGAGTTATCAATTTTCTCTTCAAGATTTAATAAATCATATTTATTAATTGCTTCGCCAATAATAGATAATTGTCGTTCAACAGCACTTCGCGTTTTTATGTCTTCCAGAAAACTATTATAATTTGTAATTGAAGAGGTAAATTCTTCTATGAGTTTTATTGCATGTGATATATCAGATAAGTATTTTAGACCTTGTTCCGTCATAAATCAGAATTTTTGTTGATTCGATATTATTTTTGAGATAAGGATTTTTGATTGAGGATTCAGTAAGCAAATCGACTTTTCTATGGAAAAATAGTTCAAAATTGTCCCACAATGAAATTAAGTAATTACCTCTTTTAACTGGATCTACTTCATCAACTTCGACAATTAAATCAATATCACTTTTTTGAGTGTCGAATTTTTCAGTAATTGCGGAACCAAACGCATACAAATATTTAACCTTATGTTTTTGACATAAATTTCCAAATTGTTCTTTCTGCTTTGATATCTCTTCATTTAAAATCATATTTCAAATATAAACGTTTATAAATTGCCTACAAAGTTTGAGATGTGTCAACAGCTTGCTGCCAACGTTTTGGTATTGCTGTCAGGTGGGGTTTTTGAAAAACGTCCGCCCGGAACCAATGCCTGGATTTTTTTAAAAGTTGAAGATAACGTAACCCATCGTCCATCCACGTCTTGTAATTCATAAGCTGTGTCAATATTTTTGCTACCAAAACAAAAATACCATGCGGGCAGCCACTGAACACCGCACTACCATGTTTTCATTAATTGTAAAATGGCAACAAAGCGGATTAAGCCAAAAGGTCTTTTGTAAACAACATCAGATTGTGCCACACGTTTTTTATTATTGGTACAAATGTTACCGTACCCAAAATAATGTCATCGCCGTTCAACCTGTAAAAGGCTTTATTGAACTCCATTCACAGGAATCCCAACAGACTGCCTCCATAGAAGTATTGCTGTGCTGCGGCCACCGCATATTTTTTCATCAGCCCGTAGCGGCTTCATTTATAAAAGCTATCATCAGCTAAAGCCATGCTACATATTTCGCCCGCCACCCGTTATTATTTGTACACCAGCCATACCGATATGCGCAAAGGCTTCA
>JANOTW010000856.1:0-1914 GCA_031416575.1 Ferruginibacter sp. | reverse complement strand
GGCACGGCATAAATGTTCCCGCCAATATGGATGGTCATCCGGAAGATGTTATAATTCCCGGAAGCAGCTTTACTTATCGGTTTACTGTTAATCAAAGAGCAGGATTAAGTTGGTATCACCCCCATCCAGATGGTGCTACTGCAAAGCAGGCATTTCAGGGATTAGCTGGTTTATTTATTATAAACGATACCGAAGAAGCTGGTTTTAATTTGCCTTCAGGCATTTATGAAATTCCTATGGTTATTCAGGATAAACGCATGACAAACTCTGGCATCAATTATAACCCATCAATGATGGAGATAATGACAGGATACATGGGTGAAACAATTATTGTAAATGGAGAGGCATCACCTTTTACGGAGGTAGCAACAAGGTTTTACAGGCTTCGGATATTGAATGGTTCCAATGCCCGTATTTATAATCTTTCATTGAGTAATAATTCCGATTTAATTATTATTGGTAATGATGGCGGACTATTGAAAAATCCTGCGCCAGTTAAAAGCATTTTACTAGCTCCCGGAGAAAGATTAGACGTGTTGGTAAATTTTGCAGGATTAACACCAGGCACTGAAATATTTTTAGAAAGCCGTGAGTATACTAATGGCGGTGATGCACAAGGCAAGCAGGGATTTAAGATTATGAAATTTAAAATAACCCAAACTGTAAGTGATAATTTCACTGTACCTGCGTCACTTTCTTCCTTCAATTCCATTTCACCTGCATCTGCTTCAAAAACACGAAACTTTATTATTAATGCCATGCAAATAAGCGGTGGTATGAATATGGGCAGTGGCATGAACGGCTTGCACAAAATAAATAATAAAACTTACGATAAAAATAGGATTGATGAAACAGCTGCTGCCAACACAACAGAAATGTGGGTATTCGATAATTCGCAAGGCGACGAACCGCACCCCATCCATATTCATGGTACACACTTCCAGGTTTTAGAAAGAACAGGAGGCCGTGGACAATTGATTGCTTCTGAAAGTGGCTGGAAGGATACTGTTTTAATAATGCCCCGCGAAACTGTAAAAATCATCATCACATTTTCAACATACAAAGGTGTATTTGTTTTTCATTGTCACAACCTGGAACACGAAGATGATGGTATGATGCTACAACTTCAACTGACATAAAATATTTTTTTGCTCATCATGAAAACAAAAAAAATAGTAATCATTATTTTATCGGTGCTGGTGTTACTGAGTGTGTTTGCATGGCTATATTTTAAAGTGCTGCTTCCAAAAAGTAATATAATAAAGGGCGGAAAGTCGGGAATGGAAAGTATGAATATGGATGATAAGGATAAGGATAAAGATAAAGATGAAAATAATAAGTTGAATACAACTGCCAAAACAGAAATAGCGCTATATACATGTTCCATGCATCCTCAAATCATTCGTGATAAACCCGGCAACTGCCCTATTTGCGGAATGCAACTGGTAAAAAAAGAAACAGATGCTGCTTTAATTACCGGAGTAGAGTTAGAATCACAAATAAAGCCCACAAACCAGTATGTTATTTCTACTATTCCGGTTATAGCCGTTAAAAAAGATCTGCTGGTAGCTGAAATAGATGCGCTGGGCCGGGTTGAGTACGATACCCGGATGATTGGAAATATATCAGCGAGGATAAGCGGAAGGGTAGAAAAATTATATGTACGGTATACATATCAATACATTAACACAGGACAAAAAATAATGGACATCTACAGCCCGGAATTGCTTACGGCACAGCAAAATCTGCTGTTCATTTTAAAAAATGATGCGGGTAACACTTCACTGATAGAAGCAGCCAAACAAAAGTTATTATTATTGGGTATGAGTGTTGACCAGGTACAAAAAATAATCCGAACAGGTAACTCTATCTTCTCTGTAAGTGTCTATAGCAATGTAGGTGGTCATTTGCATA
>JANOTW010000855.1:0-6513 GCA_031416575.1 Ferruginibacter sp. | reverse complement strand
TGGTGCCCAACCCTCTGCTTACAGTGGCAATGGGTGCATACCAAATTGTCGCTGGCTGGTGAGACACCAGCCAGGGGTAGCCCCGCCGAGTGGTCGGTGTCTCACCGACCACGGGCTTTAAATGATGGTTCGGCCAGCTTTTAACAGGGTTGCCAACCTTTAAAAGGTTGGCAACCCTGTTAAAAGCTGGCCGAACCATCATTTCGGAAAAACCATCCGGTAATCTACATTTACTTTGCCCTTGCTGATATCGGACAACTTTCTTTTTAATAAGGTACGCTTCAAAGGCTTAATGTAGTCAATAAATAATTTACCTTCTATATGATCGTACTCATGCAATATTACCCTGGCGGTGATGCCATTAAATGTTTTGGTATGGGGTTCAAAATTTTCATCCACAAAATTTAATGTAACCTGTTCTCCACGAAATACATCTTCCCTGATTTTAGGAATGCTGAGGCAGCCTTCATTGTAAGGCCATTCCTCACCTTCTATTTTGATGATATGCGCATTGATAAAACAGCCTTTAAAGCCCGGGCCATCTGGATACAGGTCCTGCTCATCGTCCTCCAGGTTTGCAAAAATTTGCGTGCTGTCCATCATAAACAGCCGAATCTCCTTATTCACCTGCGGGGCTGCCAGTCCAACGCCATTGCTGTTGTACATGGTTTCCCACATATCGGCGATCAGCTTATCAAGCCCCGGATAATCAGTGGTAATATCCTTGCATACTTTTCTTAAAACGGGTGACCCGTAGGCTACTATTGGTAAAATCATAAATGCTATTTGGAAATCATTTTTGTTTCCATTTAAATTTTTATTGTACTAAGCCCTGGCAATAATTATGGACATCCGTGCGGGCTTTATTTTTATGAAACGCAAATTTACAAATTTCTTACTGATTGCTTTGCAGGTACTCCTGTAAAATGATGGTAGCGGCAATTATGTCCACATTTCCTTTGATACGCCGGTCCTTTTTCTTCATCCCCATTTGCAGCATGGCATCTTTGGCCATTTTGGAAGTATAGCGTTCATCCACTGTTTTCAAGGGCATTTGGGGAAATTCCTTTTCCAGTTTTTTGATGGCTGCCTTTACTAATGGCGTTCCGTGTGTATCGCTTTCATCCCAGTTTACAGGAAGCCCGATAATGATCAGTTCAACTTGTTCAGTGGTGAAATACTTTTTCAGGTACGGGATCAATTCTTTTGAATCAATGGTAGCCAGGCCGGTTGCAATGATCTGCAACGGGTCAGTTACCGCCAGTCCTGTTCTTTTTCCGCCGTAGTCTATTGCTAATATCCGGGCCATTTTTAATTGATAATTTATTAATTGATAATTGATAGTTATTTAGCAGGATTCTGTAGTAATTCTTATTGTCCGGGCAGTGAAGCATTGGTCATCATCGTTGTGTCACTCCCTTGTACCACATACCATTGGGGATCTTTAATTGCGTTTTAGGTTAATTCGAGCCTCCTTTTTATTTAACATCAGTAAAATGAAGCCAGTGTTTATTGCTTGTAGGATTATAGATGTTATTATGATTAAAAATAAATACCTGTCTGTTTGAGGATATTATCAATTAACCAATTATCAATTAAAAAAAATATCCAGCAAAACAAATACTGCAAATACAACGGATGCGATGCCGTTGGCTGTCATAAAGGCTATGTTTACTTTGCGGAGGTCATTGGGCTTTACGATGGAATGCTGGTAGATCAGCATTCCGATAAATACCGCGATGCCAATCCAATACAGCCATCCGAAATGGCCGTAAACCCCGGCTACTACCACACAGGCTGCGGATAATAAATGTAAAATTTCAGAAACCCTTAATGCTTTTGATTTGCCCAATGCGGCGGGAATGGAGTGCAGGTTTTGCGCTTTGTCAAATGCTTCATCCTGTAAAGCGTAAATAATATCGAAACCGCTTACCCAAAATAAAACGGTGAAGGAAAACAATACAGGCAGTACATCAATCCTACCGGTAACGGCAAGGTAGGCTCCAATGGGTGCAAGGCTTAATCCAACCCCCAATACCAGGTGACAAAGCGCCGTAAAGCGTTTGGTATAGCTATAAAACAACACTACGAATAAGGCTACGGGTGATAAATAAAAGCAAATACGGTTGATAAAAAAAGTGGCTGCGACAAATAACAGGCAGTTGATGATCACAAAGCGCAAAGCGCTTTCTTTTGAAATAATACCTGCTGGAATTTCCCGGATAGCAGTACGGGGATTTTTTGCATCAAAGCTTCTGTCAAGGTAACGGTTGAATGCCATTGCGGCGCTGCGGGCGAATATCATGCAGCCGATGACAAGGATCAATTTTATGAATAACTCCCAGATAACAAAATTTGTAATATCATATCTCCATCCAAGGGTCTCATTTAAACTTCCCTTCGCCCTTTTGAATAATGCTAAAAAAAATCCAATCAATGCAAAGGGCATTGCAAAAATGGTGTGGCTGAATTTTACTAAACTTAAATATTTTTTTATACTACTCATTTATTATTTATAAATGTTCAATTATTGTATATCAATTCCAAAAGCAGCGAGCCAAACCTCACAGGTTTTTAAAACCTGTGAGGTTTGTACCAAAAGTGGGTTACCTGTAACGCAATTAAAGCTCCACAATGGTATTCAGTACAAGAGGGCGATGCAACGATGTTGCCATGAAATACATCAGCCCGGACAACAAAAAAAAATATGGTTGAAGTGCGGACAACCCACTGAAGCTTAATCGAAGTACTTCTGCCTGGTACATGAAAATAAAATCCAGGCATTACAAAGATGGCCGCTATTTTTATCCCCCTGCGATATTTCCACCAATTTGAATATTTCCCTATTCACTCTTTAATTTATTCGCCGGTCCTTCCACTTGCCGCATCAATGATTTTGCCGAAGAAAACCGCATTCATAAACAGTTTGCTGCCGCCCAGCCAGAAAGCCCGGAGGTTTGGATTATCGGCGATATTGACCACCCGGCCATTACCCACGGTGTTTACGATTACCGCCGCGGAATTTTTTATGGCATCATTATTCTCCCTGCTCACCCAACCGCTTTGCAGGGGTTTGCCGCCGTAATAAAAAGGAGTGGCATAAGGGTTTTTACTTTTTTCCATAAAAACCTTGTTGGCTTTAAAGAGGCTTACGGTTTTCTGGTTATACCCGTAAGCCAACGGATTGGTAAGGTCCGCATCCGCACCAAAGATGGCACCATATATTTGTTGCGCCCCATCTATCTGCTCCCTTTCTACATAAGCCAATATGGAAGAACTATCCACCGGTGATTTTGATTTTTTAAATGTTACACTGCTTATTCCATTTTGCGCCGCCCAGGTAACGGCTTCCTCCGTTAGTATTAATGTACCGCCGGTTTGTACCCATGCTTTCAGCTTTTCCTTATTCATTTCAGTATAGTTGCCACCCACCATTATGATGCAGTTGTATTTATTCATTTCTACCCGGTTAAAAACCGGGACCTCCAGATGGGTAGCGGTAATATTCATCCGCTGATCCAATAAATGCCATACTTCACCGGCATCCGTTGCATTAACGCCGGCGCCAACTATCATGGCAATGGATGGTTTGGCAAGGGGGATGAATTTGCTGCTGCCCAGGTCGCTGCCACTGTTTACATTGCCCGATTGTACACTGTAAATATTCACCCCGTATTTTAAAGCTACCCCGCTGAGCAGTTGAAATATTTTATCATCGCCTGCTGTTTGCAACTGGCCGGGAATTAGTATGGTTCCGTAATTGAAATTACGGGCGCCACCAGTAACATTGATCACGAATTTATTGGTAGCTACTTTTGTAAACAACTCATTAGCCTGCAATTCATATAATGCGGCCGGAGCATATAATTCGTCCCACTCCATCAAATAACCTATCGCACTCCTGCCACCGGCAACCTCCCCTTTTGGAAAAGAAAGCCGCGTAACTTTTTCTCCCGCAGGTTTTTGATTGAACTGTGCGGCGTTCAGCGTGGCTGATGGCAATCCAAAAGCCAGTGGCATTGTCCAGGATGTAATGTCGTAAAACAAACTGTCCTTATAATTCAATGTTTTTTCAAAAATAGTTTTGATGATCCTATACTGTGTTTGATTTGCGGGTACTATATAAGCCGGTCCTTTTTCGAATCCTGCCAGGCCTCCCGAAATACTTTCCCCTTTCACGGCCGTATTCAATTCATATACATCAACCTGATGGCGGCGAAGCATCTCAATGAAATGAAATGTTTTGGCTTTATCATTCTTATCGCCAAATAAATACGCTTTTACCGGATCGGCCCCCGCTTCCGTTATCGAATTTTCATAAAAATCCTTTTGCCACTGCAAAAATTCCTTGCGCAAAACTTTAGCCCCTTCCAAAGTAGAAAGTGTAGTGGTAAACTGGTTTTTTATCGTGAAAGGAAAACTCAGTAACCCATTAGTCGTTTGCTGAAGGTGGCCCCGGGACGAAGCCTGTTCAAATAAAATACCAATGGCCCCGTTAATGTCGGGATAAGTAGAACCTTTGCCATAATAAAAATCATCGTAGTTTTCTTTGGTAAAATATAATGAACCGATTTTATCTAAAAACGCGGCATGGAATTTTGCCAGCTTTCCGGTGAGTTCCTGGTTCTTTTCGGGTGTTAATGGATTTACCCTTGATGCTACCCCGGGTTGAAAAAAGAAAGTGGCATTGCTTCCCTGCTCATGATGGTCTGTAAGGATATTAGGTTTCCATTTATGAAACCATGCCAACCGGTTCTGGCTTTCCACATGAACCGCCGGAAGCCAGTCGCGGTTCAGATCAAACCAATAGTGATTGAACCTTCCGCCGGGCCATACTTCATTAAACTCCCTTGAATTGGGGTCACTCGCCAGGTTTTTACTCTTGTGCTGATTAGCCCAGGTAGAAAAACGCTGTAAGCCATCAGGATTAAAAGAAGGGTCAAGTAGTATGACTGCATCATCAAGCAAATCATCAATTTGTTTCCCCTGCGCCGCCGCTAAATAATAGGCGCTCAGCAAACTCGCATTGGCTCCGCTTGGTTCGTTACCATGAATGGAATGCCCGATCCATACTACGATGGGCATGTTCCCGATATTTACGGAAGAAGATTTAGCGGGATCTGATAACAGCAGATGTTGTTGCCTTATCTCCTCTAACCGCTGATGGTTTTTAGCAGAGGTAATTATCAATAATACCTGCGGCCGGTTTTCGTAAGTAAAGCCCATCGTTTCCAGCTTCACCCGTTCTGGCGAGGCGGCGGCAATGGCTTTCATGTAATTTACCAACCTGTCGTGGGTAACATGCCATTGCCCTACTTCGTGGTAAATTATATCTTTTGGTTTAGGGATGGAAGGATTGTAAGTAACACCATCTGGCAAGTAATATTTCAGGTCCTGTGCAAAAAGTGAATGGCAAATAATAAATAAAAAAATAACGGGAATAAGTTTCTTCATAAAATATTTAGTTGAAAAATAAAAATTGGAAGGTAAAGAATTATAGCTGAATAAAATTAGGGTGTACCACAACAAAAGGGGAAAAGGCGAAAGTGGTTCCTGTTTTTTGCCTGTTGTACATTGGATATTGCTTATTGGCGATTGGCGGTTCCCTTCCTACCCCTCACAATCTCCCACAACACAACCCCCGCAGCAGTAGCAATGTTTAAAGAATGCTTCATCCCGAATTGTGGTATCTCGATACAACCCTCACATTGCTGAATAGTGGTTTGCTCTACGCCCGTTACTTCATTCCCGAATATCACCGCAATCTTATCGCCTGCCACATAATTCAAATCATTCAACATAGTACTCCCCTCCGCCTGCTCCACCGCAAATATCTTATACCCCAATCCGTGTAATTCGCGTATTGCAATACCCGTGTTTTCAAAATGTTTCCAGGTTACACTATCCTCCGCACCCAAGGCCGTTTTCTTAATTTCTTTATGCGGCGGTTTGCAGGTGTACCCACAGATATAAATGGCTTGCAATAAAAACGCATCGGCTGTTCTGAAAACACTGCCCACATTATAAGCGCTCCGGATATTTTCAAGCACCACGATGACCGGTATTTTTTCAGATTGCTTAAACTCATCCACCGACTTCCTGTTTAGTTCATCCATGCTCAGTTTTCTCATACCCCTTACCCCTAAAGGGGATTTTTTTGAAGCAAAATTAAATGACATAATCCATAAACACATCGAAGAACATAATAAAGACGTTATTTTTGACAGCAAATGTGAAAATATGAAAATGCGAAAATTGGAAAATTAGTACAACCAAACATTTGCACATTTTCCAATTGTTAAATTTTCACATTAAGAAATTATGGCCAAATCAACCGGCGAAACCCCTTTAATGCAACAACACAATGCCATCAAGGCCCGTTACCCTGATGCGATTTTGCTATTTCGGGTGGGTGATTTTTATGAAACATTCGGACAGGATGCTGTAACCGCTTCCACTGTGCTGGGCATTACACTTACCAAAAGAAATAATGGCGATGCCAATTCATCTCAA
>JANOTW010000854.1:0-3337 GCA_031416575.1 Ferruginibacter sp. | reverse complement strand
CGGGCATATAGATGAACTGGCCAAGCCAATGTACAGTACCTGTATCGGATTGATTTTGAAGGGGTACAATGATTTTGAAAATAAGAACAAGCAGTTTGAAGAATCATTCCGCAGGGTGCAGGTACCTCCATCTTTGCAACAGCCACCTGTGGAGGAAGTATTGGCCATGCAGGATAATGAAATAACCTACGAACAAAAAATAGAAGTAAAAAAAGTAAAAGAACGAAAATCATTAAAAGGGTTTATGGATTCATTTAAAATAGGTTTGATTGATCTGTTTAAGGAAGAAGAGGATGGTAAGTTTTAATGTGAAAATGTGAAAATGTGAAAATGTGAAAATTCCATGAATGCCAAATTAAATAGTACAGGCTGTTTAATTTAAAACGCAATTAAAGATCCACAATGGTATTCAGTACAAGTCCCGATTCAAGTGTAACATCGGGATGCCGACAAATGCTGTCGGCAAGCGATGCAACGATGATGAGCATGGAAATATAGTTTGGACAAAAAAACCGTATTGCGAAATCCCGGCCTGTGCCGAACCTTCGGCATTTTAATCGGGAATACACATTGCTTCACGGCACGGACAACAAAAAAAGGAATGGTGTATAAAGTAAAATTAGTTACCTGAATACTTGAGTTCTTTTAAAAAAATAATAAAACTGTACAGTCTTCCCTTTGTAACAGGATTGTGCAGGCTTGATAACCCATTAAAAACGTGCACCTGATTTTCTACCTTACTAACAGAAAATTCAGTGGGCATACATTCTAAAACTCCTGAAAGTTTAACCGCAGGGCGGCTAAATTTTAAGGAAGCTCAAACATTTAAAATTATGATACATTTTGATTTGCCTAAAGAACAATCGTCCATCATTAAAGTAATTGGTGTAGGCGGCGGCGGAAGCAATGCGGTAAACCACATGTTTTCGCAAAATATTGAAGGGGTAAACTTCATCATCTGTAATACGGATGCACAGGCCATTGCGCAAAGTAAAGTACCTAACAAAATTCAGTTAGGGCCGCATTTAACGCAGGGATTAGGCGCTGGCGCCAACCCCGCCATAGGCCGCCAGGCTACCGAAGAAAGCCTGGAAGAAATAAAACGCATACTGGAAGTGAATACCAAAATGGCATTCATCACGGCTGGTATGGGTGGTGGTACGGGAACGGGTGGCGCACCCATCCTTGCAAAAATTTGTAAAGACCTGGGTATTCTTACGGTCGGTATTGTTACCACTCCCTTTGCTTATGAAGGAAGGAAAAGACTGGCGCAGGCCGAAGAAGGCATTCGGTTATTGAAAGACCATGTGGACACGTTACTGGTCATCAGCAATGATAAACTACGCCACCAGTTTGGTAATTTAAAAATGAAGGAAGCATTTGAAAAAGCGGATAATGTATTGGCTACAGCCGCTAAATGTATCACCGATGTAATCAACAGTACCGGGCAGATCAATGTGGATTTCGCGGATGTTTGTACCGTAATGAGTAATGGCGGTGTAGCTATCCTGGGCAGCGCCATCGCGGAAGGCGAAAACAGGGCGCAGATGGCCATTGAGAATGCATTGAACTCGCCATTGCTGAATGATAATGAGATCCGCGGTGCAAGGTGGATATTGATCAATATCAACTCGGCCGAAGGCGAACATGAATTTACCATGGATGAAGTAGAGATCATTCAAAATCATTTGCTTAGCCAGGCCGGTGATGAAAGCGATGTGATCCTGGGATTGGGTTACGATAGTACATTGGGTGCGGGGATCAGCATTACTTTAATCGCTACCGGTTTCGAACATAAAGACCCGTTCGCAAAAACGATCAATCAGCCAAAGGAGGAAAAGATGCATGATAAAATTGTAATGACACTGGAAATGCCCGCAAAGGAAGAAAGAAAAATGCCGCAACAACCCACTTTACAATTTGATGTAATGGCAGAACCGAAGGTAATTGCTAAGGAGGATGAAAAAGAGCCGGTAAAGAAGGAGGAAAAAGTTATCTCTTCTTTGATGATGCCTGCATTAACGGAGCATCAGCCAGAAGAAAAGAAAGTAGAATTACCACGTAATAATACTGTGGAAAAGTTAGAAGGGCAGCCAGTGTTTTTTGAAATATCTTCGGTCTCGGATCAGGTTCCTGTAATAGAATTTGATATCCCCACAACTCCAGTACCTGCTGAAAAAACAACCATTGCTAACAATTCAAAAACGGAATTATCGATTCATTATAAAGAAGCTGGCACACCTGTTTCGTCTGCGGGTGGATATTTGGCGAAGCCCTCGAATATATATGTAGAGGAGCAACAGCCTGAAACAAAATCCAACACTTTGGAAGAACTAACCTCTGCGCAAAGTAAGCTACAGGAAGACGAGCCTGCATTCGAAATGCGTATGGTGGTTAAGGAATTTCATCAAGCGGCGGAGGAGAAGCCACAAGTACAACAAACTCAGCCAATCAAGATGTCTAAGGTTGAGGAGCGGGCGATGCCTGACGAAACCGAGGAATTACGGCGCCGGGCTATGGATCGCATTGCAAAACTGCGTAATTTGTCATTCAATATTAACGCGGCCGATCCGAATAATGAGTTTGAAACGGTTCCTGCTTACCTTCGCCGCAACATGGAATTGCACAATTCCATTGCCGATGTAGAAAGTTTTTATAGCAACTACACCGTAAAGTCCGATGAAAATAACCAGGCCGAAATAAGCACCATCAATACTTTCCTGGACGGGAAAAAGCCCGATTAAATACTCTTGGGCCTGCAGAGAAGCAGCTCATTTTTTTGTATAGTCGTTTGTGGCCCCTTGCTTAAAAGTGAGGGGCTCGTGTTTTATGGTAAACACCCGGTAAAATTCCCGGTTTTCGGAAATTTTTTCGGGGTTGGGGTATAACATTGTCAGGTTATTTTAATTTCGATATTTCGGCACTTTCCTGAACCGCAAATCTTTTGGCAACTTTTTCCTCGTTGTGTTAGAGAAACATCAGGTACTTATATGGGCACTTCTATTCAACCATATTTTTTATTGTCCGGGCAGAAGTATTTCAATTATGCATTGTTGCGTCCCTGTCTGCCTGTGCAAACAGGCAGGGCCCTTCTATACAACCATTTTTTTTTTGTTGTCCGGGCAAAAGTATTTCAATTAGGCATCGTTGCGTCGCCCTCGTGTACTGAATACCATTGGGGAACTTTAATTGCGTTTTAACCCATTCATAAATTCAGAACTCCCGACCTGACTTCAAATCAAAATCATCGCTTTATATTATTTTCTGGAAAAACCCCAACGGGGTTAAATGTGAATAGCCCCGGGTGAAACCCGGGGAAATGAACGACAAAATCAGG
>JANOTW010000853.1:0-6465 GCA_031416575.1 Ferruginibacter sp. | reverse complement strand
AACAACGAACAACGAACAACGAACAACGAACAACGAACAACGAACAACGAACAACGAACAACGAACAACGAACAACGGTCAACGAGCAACGAACAACCCTATTAACTAACCTATTTTACAACCATTTTTTACGGGCATGGTTGGTTGCAGCAATACAACTTCTTTATTTTCATTATACACACCCAATACCAAACATTCGCTGTAGAAATTAGCGATTTGTTTTGGCGGAAAATTTACAACCGCTATCACTTGTTTACCGGCCAGTTCGTCTTTAAGGTATAGTTTGGTTATTTGTGCCGAAGCTCTTTTTATGCCAAATTCACCAAAGTCAATAGTAAGTTGATATGCAGGTTGCCTCGCATTTGGAAAGCCGGCCGCTGCTATTATTGTACCAACCCGGATATCTACTTTTTCAAAATCGTCCCAGGCAATCATAGGGAAGTAGTTTTAATGACCGCCCCCGTATTTAACCTTCCATAAATATGAGGAAACTCCTCGTTAACGGATGGGGCCAATTCATATCTTAATTCAGCGGTTAGTTTACTCTCATCAATATGCAACAATAAAAGACCCGTTTGATTTTGGTAGTACCTATCCAATACTCCTTTTACCTGGCCTTCTTTGCTTGCATGAATAAAGCCTTCGGTTTCTAATGAATCAGCTTCATAAAATCCTCGCGTTAATGCGGCTTGCCACTTGCCATGAGATACTACGTGATAGATCATTCGTCTAATAATTTAACAAGTGTCATTAGTTCTTCCATTTTATAACGGTTACGGTCATTGTCGAAACATTTGCTTAATTCTTCCAGCAAAAACCGTATGATCCGTTTATTGCTTAACTGCCGGAAATAAGATGAGGTGGGGGATACCGATATGCGTTTGAAATAATTTTCAACGTCTTTATGAGAATAGATATTTCCGTTTAACGGGTCAATGAAAAAGTTTATTTTTTCGGATGTATGCCCTGCCGGGTTTTTGAACGCATATTGGGGATCGAAATAACCAAGAATAAACTGCCTGGGGATATTGGTGGCTTTTACAGGGATATCCAACAGTTCGCACAGCACTAAATATAAAATTCCATTGCTGATCGCATTGCCTTTTTTTGTTTCCAGGGTTTTAGTGATCAGGAAATCTTCGGGCTGGCTATACGATATTTCCACGCCTTTTTGTTTGTAATAGTTATACAAAATACTGGTCATCACGTTTATTTGTTCCAGCGGGGTAAGATAGTTATTCAACTCAAGCCAGATATTGCGGCGAAGTTTTTCGATTTCCTGTAAGGCTTGCGCTTCCTGCATTTCGGGGTAATGGTACCGTGCGGTTAACAATGCGCCTTTTAATAATTCGCAACTCCCGTTTTTCCAGTTATTAAAATCTTCCGTAAGGTCCCTGAAATGCAGTTTATGAATAATGTTTTCTATCCTTTCCTGTACATCTTCACTATTGGTATTTTCCCATAAATTTTCAAGATTAGGAATGATTCCCCTACCCAAAGAAATGATCCTGGTGCTAACGGTGCTATACACCTCCTCATCCGGGTCGTCAATTAAATGAAAAAGCGCTGATATTTCCTTGTTCTCTACCAAGATTGTTTATTTGGAAATAAATTTCGTTAAATACGGTTATATAATGAAATTAAAATTTTCCACAGGTGTGGATAGTGTAGATGTTGGTGGTTGATGGTTGATGGTTGATCGTTGTTGATTGATTCACGATGGGGGCATTATCAAAAAAAACTTCTAAAACTTTCTAATGGTATTTTATTAACCTCGATAAATACCTGGTTAAGATGGTCAAAATCAATATCGGTAGTTACAAGGTTTAGTCCTAAAAGAGCCGCCAATGATGCAATCCATAAATCGTTTTTACCCATATTTCGCGGAGTCTTAAAAGGATAATTAATAAATGCGGGATTTCGGCGTTGAGAGTATGAACCAATCTCGATGTAAGTATTGATATAAAGTTGATTTATCTCAACAATATTGATCTGGTCTAAAAAATTGTCAAGTTTATTACGCCGGTTTATTCCCCAGCTATTTCGTAAGGCTATTGATTTTATCTCAGCTTCGGAAGCAACGGAAACATATACCGGCACATTATCCGGATTAAGGTATTGGATAATGCCGTGATGGTTTTTGGCCCTAACTACTGTAAGTATAATATTAGTGTCGAATAAGAGGTTCATTATTTACTATCATGAAGCTGCTGAAGTGTTTGTCTCCACTCTTCATCAGAAAATGGTTCGGCATCCGGGGCCTGTTTTAATGTTTCGGCCAGTTTAAGATTATTTTTGCCTGATTTTCGGCCAAATGCAGTTGCGCCCCCTGCAGCTAATATTTCTTCAGGGGAATATGCTTTATGAGTTCTGAATAACCGGGCTTCAGGTGATGTAATTTTATCTTTCATTTTTACCCCCTTTAATTATTCAAAGATAATAATTTTATAAAATTTATTTAAAAATATACTTTCCTTCAAATGGACCGTGTGCTTAACATTTGGCACTAAAGTGAAAGCTTTTTTAAGATTAACCAGCAGGAGCTTTACTATTTTTGATTGTAACTTCTGTTATAGTGCAGGCTTTTTCTGTTATACTTCGCAAAGGGTAAATTAGGGATATTTATTTTATACAATAACCAAATAAAAGACACGGGTGCATCACAAATTGTCGCTACAATTATCAGCAACGTGGTCGGTGGGACACCGACCACGGCGGGCTTCCCCTGGCTGGTGTCCCACCAGCCAGTGACAATTTGGGATGCACCCAAAGACACTCAGGAATTAATTTAAAACGCAATTAAAGTTCCACAAGGGTATGCGGTATAAGAGGGCGATGCAACGATGCCGCCATGAAATTCTTCTGCCCGGACAAAAAAAATATGGTTGTATAGAAGAGTGGCCCCTCACAATACATTGGGGCAAGCACAACGATATTTAATCAGGGTTCTTTGGTCCGGCCAAAAAAAATAAAAAAAACTTGATTCTTTGAGAGATGATGTATCCTTGATTTATTTTTTGTTCGAAGCTCCTTTCTTAGGTGCCGCCTTTTTCTTCACGGGCGTTTTTTTATCAAATGCTTTTGGCTCTTGTGCAAGTATCATTTTCTTTACCGCGTCCAGATTGATAGTGGCTAATTCTTCGGCGGTATATTTCCCATTGGCGCCAGCGGTAAGCTTCAGCATTTTTTTACCAAAGCGTATAAACGGTCCCCATCGGCCGTTTTCAATGGCGATCTTTTCTTCGGGCCATTGCCTTATAAAACGGGTTGCTTCCTTCTCCAGTTTTTTTTCAATCAATTCTTCACAATCTTTTTGAGTAAGCGTATCAAAATTATAAGCCTTTGGTATATTGATGAAAAGGTCGTTCCATTTTATGAACGGGCCAAAACGCCCCTTACCTTTGGAGATGGGTTTTTCATCAACCCATCCAATTGGTGCGTCTTCTTTTTGCTTCGCATTGATGATCTGAATGGCTCTCGGAAGGTCAACTGTAGAAAGGTCTTCGCCTTTTGGAATAGAAACAAATTGCTCACCCCATTTTACATAAGGGCCAAAGCGGCCAATATTTACGCTCACTTCCAAATTGTCGTGCTCACCTAAAGCAAGTGGTAATTTAAAAAGCTCAAGGGCATCCTCCAAACTGATCGTCTCAATGCTTTGGTTTGCTTTCAATTTTGCGAAACGGGGCTTTTCTTCATCATTCCGGGAGGAACCTATTTGTACCATTGGCCCATAGCGCCCCATTCTTGCGGTGATAGGTTTGCCGCTTTCATCCACGCCCAGCACCCGTTCGCCAACAGCTCTTTCGGCGGTCTCCAATGTATGTTCCACCCCATTGTGAAAAGGAGTATAAAAATCCCTCACCATTTTGCTCCATTGCATATTACCTTCCGCCACTTCATCAAATTCTTTTTCAATCGTAGCTGTAAAAGAATAATCCATCACAGTGGTAAAATGCTGGTTTAAAAAATCCGTGACTACCAAACCAAGATCAGTAGGAAACAACTTTGATTTTTCAGCGCCGGTATTTTCCTGCTCCATTATTTTTTCCATCACATCGTTCTTCAGTTTTAATACCCTGAAATTTCTCTTTACACCTTCCTTGTCCTTTTTCTCTACATAAGTTCTTTTAATGATGGTTGAAATAGTAGGGGCGTAGGTACTTGGCCTGCCAATGCCCAACTCTTCCAGTTTCTTTACCAATGAAGCTTCCGTATATCTGGCGGTGTGTTTGGTAAACCGTTCGGTGGCGGTCATTTGGTTAAAGGAAAGCACCTGGCCCGGCGCTAAATCAGGCAACCTGCTTTCACCTTCTTTTTCGGCTTCATCATCATCGTCATCACTGCTCTCCAAATAAACTTTCAGGAAGCCATCGAACTTCAATACTTCGCCCGTTGCCGTTAGTTCCTGGTTATTGGTACTGATATTTATTTTAGCGATTGTTTTTTCCAGTTCCGCATCACTCATTTGCGATGCGATGGTACGCTTCCAGATCAGTTCATACAGGCGGTTCAGTTCATGATCATTTACCGAATGGTTTTCCATGTAAGTAGGCCGAATGGCTTCGTGGGCTTCCTGTGCGCTTTGGTTTTTATTTTTATACTGGCGCACCTGCAGGTATTTGTCACCGAAGCTGCTTTTGATCTCGGCTTTAATACCATCCATGGCTGTTTCGCCCAGGCTTACACTATCGGTACGCATGTAAGTGATCTTACCGCTTTCATATAATTTTTGGGCGAGCAACATTGTTTTACTCACGCCATATCCTAATTTCCTGCTTGCTTCCTGCTGTAGTGTAGATGTGGTGAAAGGCGCGGCGGGTGTACGTTTGCCTGGTTTCACCTGTATATCTTTAACGGAATACTTGGCGCCAATACAACTTCGCAGGAATTTTTCCGCGTCTTCCGATACATCATATTTTCCGCCATCCGCTTTAAAGTTTACCGGCCTGTTATTGTTATCAGCCGCCGTTAAGGAAGCTTCTATTTTAAAACTGCCGGAAGCGGTAAATTGATTGATCTCCCTTTCTTTTTCGGCGATTAATTTTACCGCTACACTTTGTACGCGGCCCGCACTTAATCCGCCACTCTTGCCAATCTTTCTCCATAATACCGGGCTCAGTTCAAAACCCACCAACCTGTCCACAATCCTCCTCGCCTGCTGTGCATTCACCAGGTTCATATTGATGGTACGTGGGTTTTTTACCGCTTTTTCTATCGCCGGTTTTGTTATCTCATGAAAAACAATTCGTTTGGTTGTTTTAGGATCAAGGCCCAATACTTCCGCCAAATGCCAACTGATACTTTCACCCTCGCGGTCCTCATCCGATGCCAGCCACACTTCATCACTTCTTTTCGCGATGCTTTTTAATTCCCTCACCACCCTTTCTTTTTCAGCCGGTACTATATAGGTTGGTTTAAAATTGTTGTTGATATCAATGCCCATATCATTTTTCTCCAGGTCGCGGATATGCCCGAAACAACTTTTTACTTCAAAGTCTTTTCCTAAAATCGCTTCAATGGTTTTAGCTTTCGCAGGGGACTCTACAATTAACAGGTTCTTCGCCATAATGAACAGAATATTTTGCGCCCATGCCCAAAAGAGGGATTAGGGCAGATTATATTTTTAATGTTTTTTTTCATCCGGTTGCAGCGAAGGAGCGCACTATTATTCATTTTCATCGCACATATAAAAGAAATTTCGAACGCATTTTCCGGAGCAACCAGAAGTGCAATATTACTTTAAAATTGAAAACTCAAGATATTTCTTGCAAATTTTACTGCGCAACGGAAATAATGGCGAGTTGAAAATTATTGTCCGGGCAGGAGAATTTCATGGCATCATCGTTGCGTCGCACTCGTGTACTGAATACCATTGGGGAACTTTAATTGCGTTATGCCGGGGGTTCATCAGCCGCAGTTAATGAACTGGCAGAAGACCTCCCCGCTGGCCAGCGGACCGGGGGCAAAACAGGGCCTTCAAATTAAGATTCCCTTTAAAAAACAGTTCGCCCTTTTAAAAATAAATCCCCTGTAAATTTTATACTTGTTGTAATGAGCGAAACATCAGCCGCAGATTATTTGGGTACTCTTGTACCGCATACAATTGGGGATATTTAATTACGTTTTAATTTAAAGATGAGCTCTTTTTTTTGAGGGGGAATAAGCAAATACAAAATGCCACTATTTTATTCGTTGCCAAGTATCGCTGTTAATAAGGGCCCACTACAGAAACTCCAGCACTTCTTTTTTTATGGCGGTATCACCATAAATTTTTCTGTGCCCAAGCCCCTTAGTAATAATAAAACGGATGTTCGGGAAATTTTCCCGTTTTACATTCAAGGCGTCTTCTACCGGTGTAATGTCGTCATCCTCGTCGTGCAGCCAGAGTACATTGGCCTTGATATTTTGCATGGCCCTTTTTATTGAAAACCATTCCGTTCTTTGCCCGCTCTTTTCAAAAAT
>JANOTW010000852.1:0-2221 GCA_031416575.1 Ferruginibacter sp. | reverse complement strand
AATTTTTCGGCCTGTCAAACGATGCCCATAGAGGGTAGAGGATTAACTTTGTAGCATGGCCGATGTACACAGCACCGCAGTTAGAAGTTACAATATGAGCCGCATTAAAGGCAAGGATACAAAGCCTGAAATACTGGTGCGTAAATTCCTGCATGCGCAAGGCTTCCGCTACCGGCTACACGATAACAAACTCCCCGGCAAACCCGATATGGTATTGCCCAGATACAAAACTATAATCTTTGTACATGGCTGCTTCTGGCACGGACATGTAGATTGCAAATATTATGTAACCCCAAAAACCAGGACTGACTGGTGGCTGAATAAAATCAATGGCAATATTGCCAAAGATGGTAAAGCTATTGCTGCTTTAACAGCCCAGGGCTGGAAGGTTATTACTGTTTGGGAATGTGGGCTAAAAGCTGCGGTGGTTGAAAATACTTTGGCGGCACTGGTGAAAAATATCTCCTGAACTTATTGCACAGGAGAAAAAATTGGATCAATTTTTTTGTCCGGGCGATGGAGCATTGGGCATCATCGTTGTGTTATATTTATCCCGATTTTTATCGGGACTCACTTGTACCGCATATCTATGGGGAGCTTTAATTGCGTTATAAAACAAGCACATTTTTAGTGCGGTTATTATTCCACCATTTACATAGCTGGTCAAAACCTATTCTTAAATTAACATTGTATCCCAAAACATACCATTTTATAGGTTTGAAAAAAATATGTTTGCAAAATGACAAACGTAACTTAAAAGCCGATGCAGTTTGATATTGATTGTTTAGTATCGCCTTTGAGGAATTTGAATTGTCAGGAGCAATAATAAAGATTGGCAAATAATATTTCCTGAATCGGAAGATGATTATTTTAGTACTGATTATTGTATTGATCCAATCAGGTAAATACTTAAACCCAATCACATGGCGAAAATGAACCTATGGACAAGAGATGAATTAATTCTTGCTTTGAACCTTTATTTGAAACTTGAATTTGGCAAGCTTCATTCGGGCAATCCCCAAATAATTCATTTGGCAAATTTATTGGGAAGAACCCCAGGCTCCATAGCGATGCGGCTAAACAATTTTGCAAGTGTAGATCCATATCATCAGCAAAGGGGAATTGGAGGATTGCCTGGCGGTAAAAAACAAGTAGAACCAATTTGGAATGAATTTATAAATAATAAAGATGAACTGCTTTTTGAAAGTGAAAGTATATTGGCACACAAAGAACACATTGCAATTGAAGATAAATTTTCAGGTTTATTGAAAGGAACTGAACATCTGAAAGGAGCGTACAAATTAAGAGAAGTAAAAACAAGAATAAATCAAAATGTATTCCGGCAAATTGTATTGGCAAACTATTCAGGTAAATGTGCCATTACAGGAATTGATGTTCCTGATTTGCTGGTAGCGGGTCATATTATTCCCTGGGCGAAAAAGGAGGAAGAAAGGTTAAACCCCGAAAATGGCATTTGCCTTTCCGCATTATATGACCGGGCTTACGATAAGGGCTATATTGGAATAACTGAAAACTATGAAATTCTATTATCAGCCGGTTTAAAAAAGAAACACAAAGAAGAATACCATGCAAAATATTTTGCTTCATTAATTGGATCAAAAATTATGCTTCCTCAAAAATATTATCCGAAGAAGGATTTTTTACAGTTTCACATGGATGAAATATTTGAGAAGCATAATAAATTATAGGAATTTCCAGGAATAAAACAATAAAAAAAATGTATAAACCAACAGCAAAAGGCTATTTTTCAGGATGCGGTAGAATGGAAATTGGAATGATGCCATCCGTTTGGGTGGCATTTTTATTTACATAACGCTACTTCACCTCTGGCGCCGGACTCCTGTCCGGCGCCTCTTTGCTACTATTACTTGAAATTTGATGCAATTTCAATAAATATTTAATCCCATCTTTTAGCCCGGCAGGATTTCGTCCTTTGCCCCGGATGGGTTATACACCACTGACCGTATTCATATCTCCCGAACCGAAAACTGTAGTACCTGCGGCGATGCAACCCAGGCTTAATAACATTAATACTGCCAGGTTAATAAAAAATACTGCGGCTAATATGGTATCTTTAATCGCACTTAAAACTTGCTATATGAACCGTTACTTTTTATTCATCGCCCTTTGCCTTTCATTTATTGCCCCCACCTGCGCACAGGATCTTGTTGGCAAAGCAGATGCATTCATCAGCCTGCTG
>JANOTW010000851.1:0-4064 GCA_031416575.1 Ferruginibacter sp. | reverse complement strand
TTCGCAGTTTAAAGTCACTGCTTTTTATCTTTTTTGTCCAGGCTGAAGTATTTCATGGCATTCCCGAAAAAAATCGGGATTTCGCAATACGGTTTTTTGTCCAAACTATATTTCATTTCTCAACATCGTTGCATCGCCCTCGTGTACCGCATACCAATGTGGATCTTTAATTGCGTTTTATTATGAGTGGTTCTTTAGGCTTGGTTAACCCCATTCGGGGTTGTGCCTGATTTTGTCGTTCATTTCCCCGGGTTTCACCCGGGGCTATTCACATTTAACCCCGTCGGGGGTTTTCCGGAAAATAATATAAAGCGATGATTTTAATTTGAAGTCAGGCCGGGAGTTCTGAATTTATGAATGGGGCCAACAAAACGCAATTAAAGTTCCCCAATGGTATTCAGTACAAGAGGGCGATGCAACGATGACGCCATGAAATTCTTCTGCCCGGACAACAAAAAAAAATATGGTTGTATTGAAGGGCAACACCAATAAAGTTAAATTAAATACTTCGGCTTCGATCAATACAAAAGCACGGTACATAAAATCATTATCAATAATTTGAATGCTATACCCTAAACAAGATAAAAATGGGCAATGATAATATTCCTCCCGCTACCAGCGGCGCCCGGGGGCGAAAACTACACTTCACCCAGCAACCATTTTTTAAAGGGTGGTGTACGTTCAAAGCTGGTGATGGTTTCGTAAGATGGCGGAGGTTCCAATATAAGTTCAATCCTTTGTTTGCTGGCAGGCATCATTTTGGCGATTGCTTTAAGCTGCACGATAAATTGCCGGTTGATACGAAAAAAGAGTTTTGGATTTAGAAGCTTTTCAAAACTTTCAAGTGTAATATCCATTGAATATTTCTGCTTGTCGAATGTTACGATATATGCAGTTTTATTTTCCGTATAGAGGTATGCGATTTCAAAATCCTGTATCAATTTAATTTGTACACCTACGTGAATGATAAACCGTTCCTGGTATTGTTTGCGAACGGGTGCGTTAACAGGTTCAATTTTCTTTTCCGCGGCAACCCTTTTCTGTTCGTGGTAACTGTCATCATATCTTTGAAGCGCTTCTTCCAGTTCCTGTTTTTTTACGGGTTTCAGCAGGTAATGCAGCCCCTCTGCCCTGAAGGCGTCAATTGCATAAGTATCATAAGCGCTGATAAATATGATGGGCACTTTTTTTTCCAGTTGTTGAAAGATCTCAAAACTCAGGCCATCGGATAATTGCACATCCGATAAAATCAGATCGGGATATTCATTTTCATGCAGCCATTGAAAAGTTTGCCGGATGCTTTTGCACTTGCCAATAATTTGTTTTTCGGGGGCTATCTCCCGGATTAATTTTTCGAGGCGTTCCGTGGCATTTTGTTCATCTTCTATAATCAGTATCCTCATGGGTTATTGTTTTATTGGTATAATGACGTTGAATTCCTTTTCGGTTTGTACCACCTTCACCTCGCAGCCGGTAAGCAATTGCACCCGCTGCTTTATGTTTTGTAAACCAATGCCTGTTGATTTAACCCCGTGCTGGCGCTTATTGATATTATTGCTTACAATAAGAAATGATTGTGCCGATTCTATTTTAATTACCAATGGATTGTTTTCATCTACCGCATTATGCTTCAGGGCGTTTTCCGCCAGCAACTGCAATGTGAGCGGCGGAATGCCCGCCTTTTCATGTTCGTCGAATATATGGATGATTAGCTGCAGGTTATTACTGAAACGCTTTTGCTGGAGGTAAATATAGTTCCGTAACAAATTTATTTCATCATCCACCGTCACCATTTCCTTATCCTGTATCAATACAATATCCCGGTAAAAATCCGAGAGCCTTTCAGTGAACTCCATTGCCAACTGCTTATCCTTATCAATAATATTGAGGAGTGTATTAAAGCTATTGAATAAAAAGTGGGGATTGAGCTGGTTTTTCAACATCTCCAACCGGGCTATTAATTTTTGTTTTTCTTTTTCCTGCTGATACGTGATGAGCCTTATCCTGAGCCGCACGAAATAATAAATCATCAGGCCAATAAGCAGTATGGCCAATATTGAAAACCAGGTTGTTTTCCAAAAAGGTTTATCAATCAAAAAAGAATAGGTGAATGTTGAAGCGTGCCTGAAATCATCGTTCACTGAAGTTTTTACGGTAAATATATATCGCCCCGGTGGCAGATTGGGGAATGTGATAATATGGTCCCTTGTATTGATCCAGTCCTTACTGTACCCTTCCAGTTGATATTGATAATTGACAGCTTGCGGATTGATGTACCATAAACCCGCATAATTGAAAGTGATATGGTTTTCATCATGACTGAATTTATTTTTTTCATGAAAATTGACCGGGCTAAAAAAAATACCAATACTGTTCATGACTATTTCCGGAAACTGGTTATAAGCAGTATCCGGTGCATGGTATTGTATGATTTTATCCGCGGCGCCAATCAGAATGGCATTCTTTTGAGTGGTGCAATAAGCATTTATTTGCGGATTGATATTTTCAAAACCACTTTCGGCCCCATAAAAAGTAAAGTATTCTTTTTTAATATTGAATATCTCCAGCCCATCAGGATGTGTAAGCAGCAGGTTGCCATTATTATCAGCAACCGCATTTAATATTTCGTTATCATGCAGCCCATCTATAATGCCATACCGCTTAAAATTTTTTCCATTAAAAACAAATAACCCCGAGTTTCTTCCCGTAAACCAAATGCCGCCATAAATATCTTCCGTTATGGTGTAGGCGATGTTTTTATCCAATCCCGGTATTGCATCATAATTATGAAAACCATTTTCATCCAACTTGCTTATTCCACTTCCGTCTGTTGCAAACCATTTATTTCCTTTACTGTCAATAAATACATTGTAAACATAGTTGTTGCTTAAGCCATTTTGTTTGGTAAAATCCTTAAATACGGATGTACCGGAAGACAGGTCCATTTTTGAGGCCCCGCCCAATGTACCCAGCCATATTTCGCTGCCCCTGCCTGTGATGGAAAAAACGTTGTTGTCAACAAGGCCGTCTGCTTTCGTGTACCGCCTTAATTTATTCGTGGCGGTAGCATACTGGTACAGCCCGTTATTGTAAGTGCCAATCCAAACATTCATTTTATCATCCGCATATAAACATACCACGGAAGCGTAATCAATATTTCCGGGCAACCGTACTTTTTGCACCGGGTTATCAATATCATTTTTCACGAAAACGCCTTTCTTGTTGCTGAACCATATCCTGCCGGTGTTATCAGTTGTCATTGCTTTAATACCATCCTGCCATTCCGGGGGAATTTCCACCAGTTGAAAACGGTTGCTGTTGGCCAGGCTCAGTAAATTATCCGCCACCACCCATACCTGCCCGTTTTTATCCAGCATTAGCTGCTGAATGGAATTTATTTTTTTCTTCTTTACAGGATCCATTTTATTCAGCGGTGGCAACCCGAAATGTATTGTAATAATACCCTGGTCTTCCGTACCTATCATTACTTCCCTTTTCATGGGCAGCACGTCATTCACCTGGCCATATTGCCAGTTACCCAATTCAGCAGGTACAATTATCTTTCCGGATAGTGTATCAAAATAGCATACACCTTTATCCTGCAGGGCTATCCAGGTATTGCCTTGCGCATCTTTTTTCATTTTACGCACAATATTGTCCGGCAGCCCCTTCTTATCATTGATTACTAAAATGTTTTTTTTGCCGTTCTGAAAAGTACATATCGAGATCCCCCTGTCGGTAGCCGCCCACACCTTGTCATCATCCACCAGCAAATCATAAACATTGTTATCCGTTAATCCATCATCCTGGTTGATATTGTATAAAATATTTTTATCGTAGCAGTAAATACCTTCCCCGTAAGTGCTGAACCAGAGGCGGTTTTGCCGATCAAAAACAATGTCTGTTATTTTTATTTCAGGCAAGCCTTCTTCCGGCATGAATTTCTTTACCGTATCATTTTCAACATATTCAATTACACCATTAATATGCCCAATCCACAACACGCCATTATTACTTTCCGCTATAGTGGTTACCAGGTTGCTGTCTTTTTCAAGGCACCTGAA
>JANOTW010000850.1:0-1646 GCA_031416575.1 Ferruginibacter sp. | reverse complement strand
AAAATTGTAGTTGTATTTTAATTATATAAATTCTTTTTCAACTGTTGTATAAGCGCCCGGATATCTTTGGGCATTTCGGCCACCAGGTCAAAATCCTTACCTTCCGCATCTGTAAATTTTAACTGGCAGGAATGCAGCGCTACCCTGTTTAACATGGGCCTTTCTTCCTGATCGTGCTTACTTAATTTATATTTCTTTTTGATAGCGGAAAGCAGGACCGGTTTTCCATCCCCATACAATGGATCGCACACAATGGGATGTCCTATATTTTTTGCATGCACCCTTATCTGGTGGGTGCGGCCGGTATGTATTTGAAATTTCACCAAACTGTATTTTCCCAATTCTTCCACTACTTCATAACCGGTTAAAGAAGGCTTGCCTTTTTGATTGATTACCATTTGTCCTTTAAAAACCGGGTGCTCCATAATGGCGCCATCCATACTGCCGGTTTTTTCAGGCATGGACCCATGCACCAAACCCAGGTAATATTTTTCTACCGTTCTTTCTTCAAATTGTTGTGAAAAATATTTATGCGTGGCTTCGTCTTTGGCAAAAATGATAATACCACTGGTTTCCCTGTCTAAGCGATGGATGGTAAATATGCTGCCATATTTTTCTGTTAACATATCCTTTAGCGAGGGTTCAGATTGCATCCTGTCGGGGATAGACAATACACCGGCGGGTTTATTGAGAACAATAAAATGATCGTTTTCAAAAATAGTTACTACTCCTGCCAAACCTTTGTTGATTTTACCGGGGGTTTTATTTATGTTAGGTGCTTCACTCATGATTTGGGGCTGGTTGCTGGTTTTTCTTTGGGTTGTACTTTTTTATGCGAGGCATTCAGGTATTTCAATAAACGGATTTCTTTTTCGCTTAAAAAACGCCACTTGCCTCTTTCCACATTCTTTTTGGTGAGTGTGGCATACATTACCCTGTCCAATCCTTTTACATCATAGCCTAAATGTTCAAAAATACGGCGGACGATGCGGTTGCGGCCACTGTGTATTTCTATGCCAATTACAGATTTGTCTTTTGCATCCGCATAGGCGAGTGAATCAGCTTTTATTTCTCCGTCTTCTAATTTTACGCCATTCAAAATTTTATCAAAATCATGCTTAGTAAGCGACTTGTCTAATTTAGCTTCATAAACTTTGGTAATGTTATAACTGGGATGAGATAATTTTTGGGTTAATTCCCCATCGTTGGTCAGCAATAAAACACCGGAAGTATTTCTATCCAGCCTTCCTACGGGATAGATCCTTTCCGTAGTAGCCATTTTAGTTAATTGCAATACCGTTTTTCTCCCTTGTGGATCATCCGTAGTGGTGATGTAATCTTTTGGTTTATTCAGTAAAATGTAAACCAGGTTTTTGCTGACAAATAATTTTTTGCCGTTGAACTGAACATCATCCCTTTCCGTTACTTTATGTGCCGGTTCTTTTACTACCTCATTATTCACTTTCACCTTACCGTCTTTTATAATGGTAACAGCATCCCTCCTGCTGCATACCCCGCAATGGGCCACAAATTTATTCAAGGGCATTTCTGCGGTAACCGGCGAAGACGGCCTGACAACTTTTTGTGCAGGTTTAACCGGGGCAGGGGCGTATTCTTTTTTGATGCCCACAATTTTTTGAACCTCC
>JANOTW010000849.1:0-1632 GCA_031416575.1 Ferruginibacter sp. | reverse complement strand
AATTAATTCTCCACCGCTCCCTGGTCTATCCAGCAGCGGATCAAATCCCGCTCTTCGGGGGTGATACCAGTCTTATTGTTCTGCGGCATTGTTTTGGTGATCACTACGCGTTGCATGATCTTGTCTTTCATTTTCACGATGTCCTGCGGCGTATCATACACTACACCGTTAGGCGCTGCGGTGTAAAAATCATCCGTGGGCTTGGAGGAATGGCAACTGGTGCATCGGCTGGTAATGATATTGTTGATTGCCGTGAAGCTGACTGTTTTATTACATGCGGCGGTATCTTTTTGCGGGGCGGTTATAAAAGCAGCGGCTAATAAAATCATTATGGAAACCGGTAATACCCATACATTGTATTGCCCTTTTTCTTTTAGATTGAGATAATGTTTTATACCCGCCGTGCCTAAGGAAATGGCAGCGAGGATGGCCCACGGATACTGGTATCCAAAAGTGCTGGGGAAATGATTGCTGATCATTACAAATAACACAGGGAGTGTGAAATAATTATTGTGAATGGATCTTGCCAATGCGTTTTTGCCTAAGGCGGTATCAAGGGTCTTGCCTTCCCTGGCGGCTTTTACCATTGCCTTTTGCGAAGGGATGATGATGAAGAAAACATTGGCTGCCATTAAAGTACCGATCATGGAGCCAAAGTGGATATAGGCGGCACGGGCGCTAAATACCTGGTTGTAGAAATAAGCGAAACCCGTGGCGATGATAAAGCCGGCCAACGCAAACCAGGTATCTTTTTTTATCAGCGGCGTCTTGCACAAAAAATCATACAGGAACCATGCGGCGATGAATGAACCAATACCGATGGCGATTGCCGCAGGCGATCCGATATTCAAAACATTGGAATCTATCAGCATGGCTTTGGCATTAAAATAATACACCACAAACAACAGGCTGAACCCGGAGAGCCAGGTAAAATAGGCTTCGTATTTGAACCAATGCAAACGTTTTGGAATGGACTTGGGCGCTACTTTATATTTTTCGAGGTAGTAAAATCCCCCGCCATGTACCGCCCATAGATTGCCCGCCAGTTCATCTCTTACATTCTCTGTACGGTTCAAGGCGTTTTCCAAAAAAACAAAATAAAACGATGCGCCGATCCATGCGATCCCGAAAGTAAAATGCATTAACCTTATGACAATGTTCAACCATTCCATCAGGTGGCCTTCCCGGGGAGTGCCTTTCACGAGGTACCAGGTAAAAGCCAGCATCAGTACAATCACCAGTACGATACCAGTATAAATAAACCCCTGCGAAAGGGACATGCGTTCATTAAGTTCTTCCGGCGCTTCCGGTTGCGGGTTGTTTTTTTTGATGGCATTAAACTGGTAAGTTATGATGATGAGCATCAGCAGTATAAAACCCAATATACCATAAATCAACGCGGTTAGCATAATGTTCAATTCTTTAATTTCTTATAATATCCCCATCGCATTTTCCAAAGGGTTGCCGGCCTTCCGCTTAGGGTAGCCAACCTTAACAAGCGTTCCAATAAACAATAAGCCTGTTATGAAAGATAGCCAACCCTTTATGAATATTGGCAATCCTTTGCACCCGGTTAACTCACAATTTAAAATTTTGTTTTGTATTTTTAGTGATTCATTTAAGGGCATCCCT
>JANOTW010000848.1:0-4754 GCA_031416575.1 Ferruginibacter sp. | reverse complement strand
TATATTTTTTATTGCCGCTAATGCACGGATTGTACTGCATAAGGGCTAAAAAAATGATCCGTATTTCAGAACTCCCGGCCTTTCGCAGTTTAAAGCATATCTTTTTTGTCCGGGCTAAGAAGCTATGTGGTGCATCCTTGCGTTATTTATCCCGAGTAAGGTTTTGTGTGCTGCCTCGGGACGCCCTCTTTTACCGAATACCATTGGGGATCTTTAATTGCGTTTTAAAGAGGGTTTGAAAGGCTGGCAACCCTGAGCTACGATTTGGGATGGCCCTGTTTGCTTTAATCATTTTTTTGTAAAATATAAAAATCACTATTTTATCCCTTGCAAAGTATAGCATGAATAACAATTAAGATAGCAGCAACAGATAAAATTTATAGCGCAGTAATAAAAAAAAAGCACCTCAAAATATTGAAGTGCCTATACTTTTTAATTCTATTGTGAATGGTGAGTGATGAATGTAGAATATTTCACCATTACCATTGTCTATTAACTATTGCTTATTGTTCATTGCCTATTGCCTAGTGCTCTTTGCCATTGACGAAACTATTTTATTTCAATGCTGTCATTCATATCGGTATCCACTAAAATACGTCCGCAGTTTTCACAAACAATCACTTTCTTACGTAATTTTATTTCGCTTTGTTTCTGTGGGGGTATCGCATGAAAACATCCACCACAGCTATCTCTTTCTACCGGCACTACCGCTAATCCGTTGCGGTAATTTTTGCGGATACGGTCATAGCTCAATATCAGGCGCTCGTCCACGTGGCTTCTGGCTTCACCGGCAAGTTTATTATATTGTTTCTCTTCTTTTTCGTTTTCGGCGATGATTTTTTCCAACTCGCTTTTTTTGCCGGCTAAATTATTTTCTTTGATAGCGACTGCTTTTTTCGCAGACTCCAACTGCCTTGCTTTTTCACCCACTTCTTCGGTTGCGTCTTTAATATGTTTTTCGCAAAGCTTAACTTCCAGGGTTTGCATTTCAATCTCTTTATTGATTGCTTCAAACTCACGGTTGTTTTTTACGTTGTCACTTTGCTTTTCATATTTTTTTACTAATGCTTCCGCCTCTTTAATTGCTTCCTTTTTCTGGTTGATAAATTCCTGCATACCATTGATCTCTTCTTCAACACGGGTTTGGCGGGCATGCAAGCCTTCAATTTCATCTTCCAAGTCTTTTACTTCAATCGGTAATTCACCTTTCAGAATTTGAATTTCATCCAGCTTACAATCTACTTTTTGTAAATTTACGAGAGCTGTTAATTTTTCTTCAACTGAGAAATCTTTTACTGCGGCCATATATTTTGTTTATTGTTTTTAGTTTTCGGTTACCAGCATTTAATCCCTGGTCAGCATTGTTGTGCCATCCTTATCCCGGGTAAGGTTTGTGTGCTGCATCGGGACTTGCCGACTTTCGGCATCCCGATGTTACACTTGAACCGGGACTTGTACTGCATACCTTTTTGCAGCCTCTTAAATTCGTACCTCTTTTACACTTCCTTATTCCCTTTAAAGTTCAAGTTCTTTCGCTATTTTTTTTACACCTGCCTTTAAGCCCCTTCAGGGGTTAGGGGCTATACAAAATAGTTTACAGGATTGGTTTTAATACCTGATTTTTGGACGGCAAAGGTAGGGAATTTCGCTTTTAAAATATCAAATAGTAAATCAATAGTAAACCGCTCACTTTCATAATGGCCAATATCTGCAATCACCAGCCTGCCGTTAGCATCAAAAAACTCATGATACTTAACATCGCCGGTTACATAAAAATCAGCTCCCGAAGCCACTGCAACAGCTATTAGGAAACTTCCGGCACCACCGCATAGGGCTACTTTTTTAACCATCTTACCTGTAAATGGCGTATGCCTGATGATGGTAAGATTGAAAACTTTTTTTAAAAAATGCATAAACTCCATTTCACTTATAGGGGTGTCCAACTCCCCTGCCATTCCACTACCAATACCCTGGTGTGCATTATCTAAAGTGATGAAATTATATGCTACTTCTTCGTAGGGATGGGCTTTTATCAACGCCGCATAAATATTATTTTCAAGCCAGTCAGGAAAAACAAGTTCAATTTTAGTTTCATTTTCCGAATGCCTTTTTCCTGGTAATCCCACAAATGGATTGGTTCCTTCCCCTCCTTTAAATGTACCTTCTCCGGGGGAATTGAAACTGCAACCGCTGTAATTACCTACCTGCCCGCCACCTGCCTCAAAAATAGCCGCTCTTACAATGTCTGCCTGCGGAGTAGGTACGTATGTCACCAGCTTTTTCAACACATTTTTCTTTGGTTGTAATATCTTCCGGTTTTTTAACCCCAGCATATCGGCCATTTTACCATTCACCCCTTCCAGTACATTATCGAGGTTGGTATGAATAGCGTAAATGGCTATATCATTTTTGATGGCGGTGATGACCGCTTTCTCCACATAATTTTTACCGTTAATTTTTTTTAAGCCGCCAAAAATTATAGGATGGTGGGCAACGATAAGGTTACAGTTTTTATCAATCGCTTCCAGCGCCACTTCCTCTGTTGCATCCAGTGTAGTAATAATACCGGTACACTCCCACCCTGCACTTCCGGTTAACAAACCGGCATTATCATAGTTTTCCTGTAAACTTGCAGGAGCAACGGTTTCCAGGAAATTGGTAATATCTTGTATTTTCATTTGTAAAAAATTAATAAAATGAGTTCGGCTGAATTATATACCGCATATAAAACAAAGATGCAAAAAATAGCCGATGTAAAATACGCATCCGCTGTTTTGCAATGGGACCAGCAAACATACCTTCCTCCAAAAGGTAATGATTTCAGGGGGCGGCAAATTGCGACACTGAGTGAAATCGCCCATCAGCAATTTACGGATGAAAAATCAGGGGCGTTATTACTTGAATTAAATGCCAGGGATGATTTATCCCCTGCTGAAAAAAGAAATGTACAACTGAGCCTGGAGGATTATAACCGTAACAAAAAACTAAGCAGTGATTTTGTAAGGCAAATGAGCGAAGCTGTAAACCGATCGTACCATGCCTGGGTAAAAGCGGGAACTGAAAATTCATTCGCCACTTTTCAGCAACCACTGCACGAACTTATTGAATTAAAAAAACAGGAAGCGGATATGCTTGGATATGAGCAGCACCCTTACAATGCCCTGATGAATGATTATGACAAGGGGCTAACCGTTTCCACGGTAGATAACATATTCAATGATCTGAAGCCACAACTATTGGTATTGCTTGATTTAATAAAAAATAAAACACCCGTTGACAATTCATTTCTTCATCAATATTATAAAAAGGAGGATCAATGGAAATTTGGTCTGGAAATTTTAAAACGAATAGGTTTTGATTTTGAAGCCGGAAGGCAGGATATTAGCCTTCACCCGTTTACCACCAACTTCAGCAGTATGGATGTAAGGGTAACCACCAGGATTGATGAGCATGATTTTGGCAATATGGCCTGGAGCTGTATTCATGAAGGAGGCCATGCTTTGTATGAGCAGGGTTTGCCGGCAGAACAGTATGGCCTGCCATTGGGCGAATACTGCAGTTTAAGTATTCACGAAAGCCAAAGCCGCCTCTGGGAAAACTGCATTGGGCGTGGGCTCCCATTTTGGCAACACAATTTTAAATTGTTAAATACGTTGTTTCCAAAGCAACTGAACAATATAACGGTAGAACAGTTTTATAAAGGAATAAACAGGGTGGCGCCTTCCCTGGTAAGGACGGAAGCGGATGAATTAACCTATCACTTTCATGTGATGATCCGTTACGAAATTGAAAAAATGTTGATTGAAGGTAATTTAGATACAAAAGATATTCCTGCATTCTGGAACGAACACTATCAAAAACACCTGGGGGTAACAGTACCGGATGATAAAAGAGGTTGTTTACAGGATATTCACTGGGGCCATGGAAGTTTTGGATACTTTGCCACTTATAGCATGGGAAGTATGTATGCCGCACAATTGTATGCAGCTATTGAAAGGGAAAATCCGTCTATTGAAAAGGAAATAGCCGGTGGAAATAATGCGGGAATTCAAAAATGGCTAAAGGATAATATTTATCAATACGGCCGTTATTTTTCATCGGAAGAGCTATGCAAAAAAGCGACAGGCGAATCTTTACAATCAAAATATTTTATCCGCTATGCCACAAAAAAATACAACCATATCTATTCTTCATCAGATTAATACCATTCCTGCATTATTGTATAAAGGAAGATTAATTGTTGCAATTGCTTTTGCCCTGGTATTGCTTTTATCAGGCAGTTGTAAAAAATTGGCAGCCGCAGCCGGTTCCCGTAGCCAGTTAGAAGCTTTATTTGAAGAAAATATTTTAAACAAGAATTTTGTTGTCCAACTTGCCACTGATAATGGAGCGGATTTAACAAGCCAATATAATGGCTATAATTTTATTCTAACAAAAACAACTTCCTTTTACGATGGCCCCATGACCGGAACAAAAGCTGGTGTTACCTACACAGGCACCTGGACAAGTAATGACGATTATAGTAAACTGATTATAAGCCTCACCAGCCCTGCACCTCCCGCTGAATTTATTTTTATTAACCGCTCCTGGAAATTTACAAAAAAGGCTTTCCCTGTTATGGAACTGGCGCCCTGGGGCAGTACTGAACCCAAGGTTTTGCACATGCAAAGGCTTTGATTTTCGAATAGGAGGTTTTTGTTTTTTATTAACATCCACACAATTTTATAGCTAAATTGGAGTTAAGATAAAGTTGC
>JANOTW010000847.1:0-4288 GCA_031416575.1 Ferruginibacter sp. | reverse complement strand
TTTGAAAATCAAATCAAGTGTTTGCACTACCCACCAATCTTTTTCAGCAGCAGCCACCTCCGGTAGCGACATCTTTTTTGCAATTTCTTCAAAGATGTTTCTCCTGTTTTCATCAGTCAGCTTAAGCCATTCCTGCAATTGTTCTTTAGTCATGGGCTTTGTTTTTAAGAATGGGTTTCATTATTTCCCGTATCCATGCAGGTGCAAGGCGGATGTCATGTTCTAATTTGGTTTTCTTTTCTTTCATCAGCAACTGCTGAATTTTTTTTATTTCATCTTCTGTCACTTTATCTTTTCCTATTGTCCGCAATGCCTGAATTGCCAGGCGGCTTATTTCGCCAACAGCCATCACATTTTTAGGTGTAGTTTTTTTGAAGGTGATGCTGCGGTTGCCGATTTTTATTTTCCGTGCCGCACCATCGGTCAGGTAAATAATGTTCAATGGCATTTGGGTTGAAAGCCCTAAACGGTTGAGTGCATAAATGCCTGTGGGAACTATCCGTGCCTTGTCCCGTTTGGCAATGGCTTTGGCAATGGCTTCAATGCCGGGTGTAACTTTGCCAATAACACTGTCTATTTGCGGACGAACATACATGCCGGCAGCAACCCTTTCCAGTTCGCCTTTAATCACCAATCTTTCCAATGCTTTGCTTACCGCTTTGCTATTACCGGCAGCAAGGAAACTCTCTACAAAAAACACCGCACCCCTCTTGGCTTTCTTTATCTTCGTAAGTATCTGTATTTCAACTGTATTGTTCATATTGTTGGCTTATTTCTGTCGCAAATTTAGCAAAGATTTGCGACAAGATTTGTTTTTTCTGTCACACCTTTAGTAAATATTTGCGACATATATTTTATTCTTTTCTTTAAGTCATCTCAAAAACTGTGGGTATAAATAATTGCAAATAAGAAGTTTTCTGCTACAGAGGTACCTCACTCCACCAACCTGTTTATAATGTAAGTTCCGTTGCGGGGAAACCACCGCATAAGGCAGGGCAGGCACACAACGGGCATTGCTTTATTTTGTTAGGGACACTGGCGAAGGTGAAGTTTGCTACTTAACATATTGCCGGAGGCAAAAGAATAAAGCTGCGAAACTGCAAGTTTTGAATAGCTGATCATTTCTTCCTTCGCCAAACGAAGAGTAGGAGATTATTTATATCATAAAACACATTCAAAAACAGCAATTACTTCTAAATGACTTAATTCATCTTCCTGTATTTCTATGTCTACATATTCAGAATTGTAGGTCAAAGGTTTTAAAGTAATTGATTGATGGCTCCACTGCTCGGCTTCTATATTTTTTTTACTATGATACTCTTTTACTGTGTAACCAGAGCCAAATTCTGAATCTTGAATTGAATAGTGTTGAACTAAAACAATTTTACCACTTCTGGGCCCAGCAGAATATTTTCTAAATAAACAAATTGAACCATTTGGAATTACTTTATTCATAGATTCTCCTAAGACTTTAATGGCAAATAAATCTTTGGATGGTTTATACCGTGGGGGTATTTCAATCCATTCGTAATCTGCAACATTTACATTTTGTAATTCACTGAAATTACCTGCAGCAGCTTTCAAATCAAAAAGAGGTACGCTATTTTCAAATGGTATTACTTTAGCTAAAGGCAAATAAATTATTGATTTTTCAGTTTTGAACTTGGTGATGTGTTTTGCAAAATATTCTCTAAGGCTTTTATCGCAAACATATACATAGGTTCCTTTAATTCCTCTAAGCATTATTGTTTTGTAAATATTTATAATAAAATCCTTTAAGTCATCTAAATTAGTAATTCCAACTTGTCCATTTCTATCGAAATAGTTTTCCTTTAAAATGACAATCTCATTTTTTGCCTTGTCATATGAAATTTCATTCCCGAAAATAATTCCGGCATAGTTCAAATCGTAACCTTGGGTTGTATGAATACATCCCACCTCGTTTAGTGCATTAGCCGAGTTTATAAAATCGTCAGAGACGCTATTCCATTGAAGCATGCAGTTTTCAATTTTAATGTCATAAACACTTTTATCATTTTTAGAAATCCATGGCCAAGAATAACCTGCTATTAATCTTGACAAACCATTTTCTAAGTCTCTAAGTTTTATTTCACTCACCATTTCCTCGATTGAATCAAACATTAAGAATTTGTATTCTTTTGAACTGAAAATATTTTGAGTTGTTGCTAAATTGCAGGTTAAGAGATTGCCGGTATATTGAACATAATCGTTGCCCCCCTTGACTCTAAATTGAGATTTTAAGTATTCAACCTTAGTTAATTTATCAGACTTTAATTTATCAAAATCTTCTTTCTTAACATCTGAAGGCTTGATAGATTGATTCTCATCATAAAATAATATAGCATTTTTAGATTTTTTAAGTACCCAATCTAATTCACTGCATTTATTTTTATCTAAACCTAATTTTTCACAAACAACGTCAAATGCATGAAAATAGGTTCCTAAATTTACTCTCCTTCTCAATCGATGAGATTCATCCACAAAAACAATATCGAAATCTTCTTTTACGATTTCTGCTGGCCCAATAACCATACTGGCATTTAGCCCCTTAATATTTTTGAATACTTTTTTTAAAGTATTTCGAAATGAAGACATAGGAACAACCAGTGCCATTTTTGGATTTGGATATCTTTTTTTTAAATCAATGATTGTTTGTATAAATTCAATTTCATCATCACCAAATTCTTTGAAGTTGAAATCTTCGTTATTTGAAATAAGTAATTTGAATAAAAAAACTGCTAAGATAGTTTTACCCGTTCCTGCACCACCTTCAATAACTATATTTCTAAAATCATTATTCAATAAACCTTTTAGGATTACTAATAAACCATCTCTTTGTTCTATAGTTAAGCTTTTATATGGAGAGTATTTAAATAGATCTGAATTATCAATGTAATCAATTGAGTGCTTTGATATTCCTTCAGTTCTTAGTTTGTTCCAAATTGATTTAAAAATATCCCAGTAAACATCTTTCTTCTGGTAATAATTATGATTGGCTAATCCTATATTAGCATTTAATAATTTATATTGACCATCTCCTGATATATATTTTATCAAATTTGATTCAATATCTAAAGTTGCTGATTTATTAAATTTTTCACTTGTAATTAAATGTATAGCAGTAAGTTTGTTTTTAGTATTATTTTTTAAGTGATTGTTCAATCTCGCATATGTGTCAGTTGTTTCACCAACATAGGCTTCTTTTATGCTACCATCGCTTAAAATGTAAACAATTGGCCATAAGTCTTTTGCATAATGGATATTTTGAAATTCATTAAACATATTTGAGTTGAAATCATACCTGTTAACGATAAAATCATTATTTAAATTCATAACTCATCGTATTTTTTTGCTGTTCCCTTTGCCTTTTCAACTGGATATTTTTCTCCGTTCAATTTTATTTTGTCAAGAATAATTTGTTTAACATCAAAACCATATTTATCAGCTAAAAGGAATGCAAATGCAAAAACGTCAGCTAACTCTTCCTTTATTTTTTCCTTATTGACTTCTTCCACATCTTTCCACAGAAACAATTCAAGCAGTTCTCCTGCCTCAACATTTATTGCCAAAGCAAGATCTTTGGGGTTGTGAAATTGTTCCCAATCTCTTTCGTTTCTAAAATTTATCAGTTCTTGAATTATATCCTGGATATCATTCATTTTATTTTGGTTTATGCATTGATGTTGCCAATTTGTATTCATCATCATATGGCAAATGAAGTTGCGAAACCATTTCAGGCATTACCAGCATCCAACTCACATAGTAGTATGCCAAAATATGATAGCCCGAAAATAGTTTGCCGGGCATCGAACTAATCCTATAATCTTTACCATCGGGTCTATATCCCTGTGTGCCCTGCATGGCAATTTCAAAAGCTATCTCCTTTATTTTTTCTTTGGGTATTGTTTCAAAGTATTGCAGTGCATCCACCATGAACATGGTAACAGCCATATTTGTCCCAATTTTTTCTTGTGACTTTTGGAACTTATCCATTTCCCGTTCTCTGTAAGGGTCTTTAGATTCTAAATCGAACGGATCTTTTTCTATGGAGCTTAACAGGTTATCAATGTCAGTTCTTTTTGTTCTGTATTCAACTTCGTTAACGAGTTCAAAATTTTTATCAAGCTTTAAATCTTCTGCCCAATGCAAAACCATTTCATACTCCTCGGCAGGTTCTTTATCATCTCTGTATTGTAAATACTCGTTGTAAAATTCATTGGCATATTTTAATTCAATTGGTGATGCCTGAAAATCCTTTATAAAATCA
>JANOTW010000846.1:0-3836 GCA_031416575.1 Ferruginibacter sp. | reverse complement strand
AAACGCTCCTGGCTAAAGGATAAAGGAATATAATCCGGCCTTGGCTGCACTTCAATGGGAGGCAGTAACAAACCCTCTCCCTGGGCCGCAAGATGTGTAGCCAGCGTTGAAATGGTGGGATGGTTGAATAAGCTTTTTATCGCAATCTCCACTTCCAGCTTTTTACGGATTGCTGATACCAGCCGCATCGCCAGTAAGGAGTGCCCGCCCAGCTCAAAAAAGTTATTGTGGATACCTATCCTTTCTAACTGAAGTAGTTGCTGCCAGATCTCTGCGAGTTTTACTTCAAGTGAATTACGCGGTGCAATATATTGATCGCCTGACAATGCTGCCGCACCTGGATCAGGTAATGACTTTCTATCTACTTTTCCATTTGCTGTTAAGGGCAAAGTTTCCAGTTGGATTAATAAGGCCGGCACCATGTAGCCTGGTAATTTTTCCTTTAAATAGGAAAGTATCCTTTCCCGCTCAAATTCATTATTGGGTACTATATAGGCTACCAGCCGTTTATTGCCCTGTTCGTCTTCTTTTGCCATAACGACTGCCTGGCTTACCAGGTCACTTTGTTGCAGCACACTCTCTATCTCCCCCAGCTCAATGCGATAACCTCTTACCTTTACCTGGTCATCTTTACGACCCAGATATTCAATATTTCCGTCCGGTAACCATTTGGCCAAATCACCGGTCCTATACATTCTGGGTCCTGCTTCCTTACTGAATGTATCTTTGATAAACTTCTCCGCATTTAAAGCGGGAAGATTTAAATAACCAAGGGCAACCTGTACCCCGCCTATATGTAACTCACCAGTAACACCAATGGGAACCAATTGATCTTTATCGCCCAGTATGCATAGAAATGTATTATCTATTGGCTTGCCAATTGGTGGCAGTATGGAAAAAGGCCCATTGGGATCAATTACATAACAGCTAACCACATGCGCTTCTGTAGGCCCGTATTGATTTACAAGCCTTACTTTTTTGTTTATTAAATTTTGTATATCATCTGTTAATTTTAATTGCTCCCCAGCCACAATTATTTCTTCCAATGATAAAACTTCGTGGGAAAGCGGAAGAATATATTCAGCTAAATTCTTTAAAACTATGTAGGGGATAAATAAATGAGTGATGCGATATCTTTGAAGGTCTTTTAATATCTCAGCGATATCTTTTCTACGATCTGAACTGATAAGATATAATTCGCTTCCAAAGCACAGGGTTGAAAAAATTTCCTGGAAACTTACATCGAAATTCAGACTGGCGAATTGTAACACGCGCCTGTTTTTATTTGAAAATTGTTTCTGTTGCCAGCTTAATAAGTTCACTAAACCACTGCCTGGCATTCTTACTCCCTTGGGCTTACCTGTGGAGCCGGATGTATAGAGTACATAGGCCAGGTTATTGGGATCAGGAACGATTTGTAAATTGTCTGCTGACTGTTTGCTGATAACCGGCCAATCTCCTTTTAGGTCTATAATCTCAATGCCATGGGTATTTGGTAATTTTGTTATATTTTCCTTGCTGCTTATGATTATCGCCGAAGCCGTATCCGCCAGCATATAATGTATCCGCTCTTCAGGATACTCCGGATCGATCGGTACATAAGCCGCACCTGCTTTCAAAATACCCAGTACACTTACTATCATTTCCATGCTTCGATCTATACATAATGGCACCAGCATTTCCTCTTTAACACCCTTAATTCTTAAGTAATTCGCTAATTGATTGGACCTTTCATTTAACTCCCCGTATGTAAGTTGTTCTTCCTCAAATACAAGGGCTATCGCTGCAGGAGCCTTTAACACCTGTTGTTCAAATAAATCCACAATACGTTTATCCTTTGGATAATCCACTTTCGTATCATTGAACCCAGCCAGCAATTGCCGTTTTTCCGAACTACTTAGCATGGATAATTCGCTGATCTTTTGTTGCGGGGCTTTTAAAACTGAATTCAGCAACTCATTAAAATGAATCATCAACCTTTTGATGGTAGGTTCATTAAACAGGTCGGTGCAATATTCTACTAATACATACAGCCCCTGAACATTTTCCTTTATGTTGAATGTTAATTCAAATTTTGATGTGTTATGTCCTGATAATCCTGTTCGCCCATGGGACAACTGCAATTCGCCCAAACGCAGATCCTGAATCTCCGGTGTGTTCTGCAATACCAACATCACCTGAAACAAAGGGCTTCTGCTCATATCTCTTTCTTTCACTACTACCTCTACTACTTTTTCAAACGGCACTTCCTGATGGTCATAAGCTTCCAGTGTAGTCGCCTTTACCTGTTTCAGGAGATCCAGGAACGAGAGATTATCATTTAGCTGGCTGCGTAGCGCCAGTGTATTCACAAAAAAGCCGATCAGCCCTTCTACTTCCTGTTGCTGGCGGCCAGCTATCGGAGTGCCTACACATATATCCTGCTGGCCCGTATGGCGATAGAGTAATACATTGAATACAGCCAGCAGTGTCATGAACAAGGTAGTACCCTGTTCCTGACCCAACAACTGTATTTGGTCTAATACATCCTTATTGATATTAAAACTGTTTGCAGCTCCACGTGTGCCTTGAACAGTTGGCCTTTCATAATCAACAGGCAACTGAAGAGTTGCCAGGCCCTGAAGTTTCTCTTTCCAGTAAGCCAGTTTTTTTTCCAATATGCCACCCTGCAAATATTGCCGCTGCCATATTGCGAAGTCTGCATACTGAATTGGTAATGGCAGTAAACCGGGTGCCCTGCCTTTTTCAAAAGATTCATATAGCTCCACCAACTCACGTACGATAATTGAGGTGGACCATCCATCAGAAGCTATATGGTGCAGGGTTACCACCAACACATGATTTTGTTCACTTAGCATGAGCAAATGCGCCCTGATCATATAGTCTTTTGAAAGATCAAAAGGCTCATTGATTAATTGCTGAATATAATTTTGGAAACGATCCGTGCCATCCTGGTACATGGAACCATCCACCATATTTAATTGCCAACCATCCTTTTCCTTAATATATTGCCAGGCCTGGCCTTCGCTTTCACGGATCACGGTCCTTAACACTTCATGGCGGTTAACAATCTGCTGTATGGCAAAGGTTAAGGCGTCAATATTCAAATTTCCTTTCAGTTGTAATACGGTAGGAATATGGTACTGTACACTTCCTTCCAACTGATCTATAAACCATAAACGTTCCTGTGCAAAGGATACCTGGGTTCCCTTCAACTCGTTCCTTACGTTTTTTTGAAGAGGGGGTAAAGAAGCTTTCTTCCCTTTGGTGGCATGGGTTTTAAAATAATGAATTAAAAATGGTTTATTCAATTTCAATTCTTCTAAAAAGACCTTATCAATTTTATTTCCTTTTTGAAAGCGTACTGATAACTCATCATCCGCGAAAGATACATTGATGCCCTGCTCATTGGCATTCTCCAAAAGCCTTATAACTTTATCAAGATTAAAATCGGACATGTACAGGTTTTAAATGGGTAACAAGAACGGGTTAAATTTACAGCTTTATTTCTTCATAATTTTCCAACAGAACAGGAAATCCTTCCTGGTTTACTTTAATATAATTGGCTATTTTTTCGATGGTACCCAGTTCAAAAAAAGTGCTGATGGCCAACTCCACGTCCAGTTCTTTTCGTATCAGCGAAACCACCCGCATTGTAAGAAGGGAATGACCACCCAGCTCAAAGAAATTATCGTGTATGCCTATCCGTTCTACCCCCAACAGGTCCTGCCATATTTCCACCAAGGCTTTTTCCACTTCATTTTTCGGCGCCACATATTCATTTACCATTAATCCCCCGATACCTGGATCAGGCAATGCCTTCCTGTCGATTTTAC
>JANOTW010000845.1:0-4596 GCA_031416575.1 Ferruginibacter sp. | reverse complement strand
TAAACGATAATACCCCGCACCTGGAACTATTATATCGCCGCCGCTTGCACTTAACTTACCGGCACCCGCATCTCCAAGGGCATTGCTCCAATCGGGGCCCGTAGTAAATTTGAATTTATAGCTTCCGCCCGCAGGAATATTTACATAGCCTTCAAATTTTCCATCATTATCCGGAGAACCAAGTGTAGGGGCCGTTGCGGGGACCCATCCCTGGTAATCACCCGGTACATATAAAAGGCCATATAATTTAACCTGGGCCACGGAAAAAATCCCACGCTGAAAGTCAACCCTGATCTTATACATCCCTGTTTTTGCAGGGCCGGGAAAATTGTCCCTCAGGTTCGCACCAAAATTTCCTCCGGCATTAAGGCCTGCCAAAGAATTATCCGCTACGGAATATTTAGGATCCCAGGTATTGGTATTTACAGGCAGCAACAGGAATTGCTTGCCGCCATACATGAAAAAAGTCCCCTCGTAAGTAACTGAATCTATGGTAGTGAATTTTTGTGCAGCAGCCGGAACCGGATTATCCCATCCACCTGCACTCGCATTCCCTACCAGGAACAAAGTTTTACTGGCAGGTGGCGCCACTTTTGGCGGAACCTTATAAGTTTTTACATTCGCCTTTATTATATTGGAAGCAAGCCTTTCGTTGTTATTAGCATAAGAAGAAATTAACCGGATGTCCATATCATAAGCTTTATCATAAGCAAAACCAAAGCCTAATAATATCGCATTGAGTTCTTTTGCCAGGAAAGAAGTGTTTAACTTCCCAACTATGGTTTTGGTGTAAGCCTTGGAAAAATTCCTTCCGGTGGAATCTATTTCTATCACATATTTTATTGTATTTGAATCGGCGCTATGCGATGGCAATGTCCAGTTAAGCACGAGTGATGTTTTGTTGGAATCAGCTACAACCGGAGCTATCAACAGGGATGAAGCGCTTAATGTACCCGAATTACCGCTTTTGTAAAAAGGCAGGTCATCCACTTTATTGCAGGCTGCAAAAGCGATTGCGATGCAGGCAACGGTGATGATTTTTAATATTGATTTCATAAAATGTTATTTATACCGTGATAATTAAATATAGTATGCTGTAGGAAACTGGCACATTCCCCTTTTTAAAACTTATAATTTGGTCAGTGAAAATTTTCCTGTTTGAAAATTCACCTGTAACTTATACCTGCCACTCACTGCAGGCGCTTTCATATCCCCACCCCCTGCTTTAAAATCATCCCCATCTACATTGTTTGCATTATTCGCCCCTGTAAATCCAAATTTGGCATCCCAGCTTCCAAAATCCGGCAGGAACAGGTAAGAAGCACCGGCTACCAATTGAACTGATAATTCGTATAAAGTAGGATTTAAAACCGTGAATTTTTGTGCAACCGGGGGTGAATTTGTCCAGTTGCTTGGAACGGCGCTACCTGTTATATAAAGCGCCCCGGATGCAGGAGGTGCAACTTTTGGAGGGATCGCATAAGGAGTAACGGCATACTTTAGCACATTTGAAAATAATGCAGTTTTTTCGCTGCCGGCCAAAGTTGCTTTCACCCTTATTTCAATATTATGTGGCCTGGAAACAGCCAATTCCATTTGGCTTAATAAAAAATCATTGATCTCCGATTGTGTAAATGCCCGGGATAATTCTTTGCCTATACTAAGCTGCTTCCTTTTAGGATTGGTGAAATTAGCTCCCGTAGTATCTATCTCAAAAAGGTAGGTTACATCCTGTGAATTCGTGCCTGTTGTAAATTTGTATTCCGGATTGGTCCAGTTAAAAGCGATGGCCTCATTGTCTTTATTTACAAAAGAAAGTGGAATAGTTGCTGTTTTGCTGGCAGTAAGTGCGGGAGCAATCCCTCCTTCGAGGTAAACTTTATTTTCATCTTTTTTACAGGAAAGAAAAATTCCGGCTAACAACATGGCGCCAAGGAATAGTTTTATAAAATTTTTCATACCAAATAATTTATTTTTTTTAAAATTAGTACCCTGGGTTTTGTACAAGGTTAATGTTTGCATTCAAATCGGAAGAAGGTAAAGGATACAAATTACGGGTAGAAGATACGGAGGTACCTCCCGGAACGCCACCTTTCCATGGCCATAAGTAGGTGGCTTCGGTAAACTGATTGTACCGTATCAGGTCGGTACGGCGAAAGCCTTCCCAATATAACTCTCGTGCACGTTCATCCAGGATAAATGGCAGTGTTAAATCATTTGAATTGATATTACCACTTGCATTACCATAAGCCCTTGCCCGTAAAGCATTCATATAAGTTAATGCCTGTGTTACATCGCCGCCGGCGCCATTTCTTTTCACCGCCTCCGCATATATAAAATACATTTCAGGTAACCGGAAAACAGGCATGTCAATATCAACATGTACTTCGTTGGAACCCGGTACACCTGTTCTACTTACATTTCGGTATTTTCTTATGGCGTAACCTTCGGTAAAAGTTGTTTGTGAAGCAATATCCAGGTTTTGGCCTGATTGATAAAATTGCGCCCGTTTATCTGTGGCACCCGAAGGATCAGCGAATTTTTGTACGAATGCCCTGGTAGTCCTGAGGCCGCTCCAGCCACTGTTTACACCTGCGCTTGCAGCGCTCATACTACCACCGATGGATGCATGGGTGAGAAAAGTAGTGCCTCCCCAACCTTGTGTTTTAGCGCCGTCATAATTAATGGTAAAAATAAATTCATTTGCATTGAGTTGGTTATCGGCCAGCATTAACTGGCGGTAATCAGATGATAGGGTATATCCGGCGTCTATCACCTTTTTAGACCAGGTGATCGCCTCGGAATACTTTGGGGCGCCACTGTAAACTTCCGCATTTAAATAAATACGTGCAAGCAAGGCCCAGGCGGCAGCTTTATCCGCACGGCCATATTCATTGGTTTTGGGAGCAGGCAATTCGGCTTCAACAGCTTTTAATTCACTCTCGATATAAGTGAATATATCCTTCCTTGATATCTGTGCCGGATTAGGGCCCCCTATCTCATTCGCTTCTGTTACAAAAGGAGGGTTTCCAAAAAGATCCATTAAAACCCAATATTGATAAGCCCGTAAAAAGCGAACTTCGGAGCGGTACTTACGAATGGCATCCGCATCGGCGCCTGGTATATTCCTGCTGGTTAATTTGCCATCAACAGACTGACGCAGAAATTCATTTACCAGGGTGATCTGATAAAGCGATTTATAATATACCCCGGTTAAAAATTGATTGGAAGATGTCCAGTTCATATTGTGAAAATCCTGGATACCGGCATCGCCCCATGTAATTACCGCTTCATCCGTGCTTAATTCCTGTGCCTTCCAATATGACCTGAAAAAATCAGCATTGGCTCCTTCATCGCTTCCCGGAAAAAATACATCCGGCTGGCCGTTAGGCCCAATGTTTCCTGTAAGCGCCATTGATCCGTAGATTTTCGCCAACGATTGTTTATAACCCAATGCGGTTGAATAAACCACTTCGGAAGTAACATCATTCTTTGGAAACAGATCCAGTTTTTTGGTGCAGGAGGCCATTATTGCAGCCATCAAAACCACCATCGCCGGTATCCGCATAATATTCTTTTTCATATAGAAAATTTTACTTTTTTAATTAACGTTTTTTAGAAATCAAGGTTTAGCCCGAATACAAATGTTCGTGGCCTTGGATAAAAGTTGTTATCAATACCACCATTTATTTCTGGATCAGCCCCTTTATATTTTGTGATGACAAAAACATTCTGAACATTGGCATTTGCACGCAGGGTGGCTTTTTCATTAAAAAGCTTACCGATATCATAGCCAATATTTATGTTATCCATCCTGAGGAAGGAAGCATTTTGCACATAATAATCCGACTGAAAAAATCTTTGCCCCGAACCCGTAAAACCAGATTCCAATAAATTCGTTGAGCCATTGCTCAGGTAATTAAGTGGGTTGATGATATTGCGCTGGATACCCGTGCTTGAATAAACATTGTTGTACATATAGTTGCCGAGGCTGGCCCGCATTACAAAACCTCCGTTCCATCTTTTGTAATTCAGGCTGCTGCTAAATCCCAAGAAAACATCCGGGTTGGCGCTTTTATAGCGGTACAGGTCTTTATCGGTGATCACGCCATCCCTGTCCCTGTCTTCAAAAAGGTTTTCAATCGGCTTGCCGGTCTTATTATCATATACCTGCTGGTAAACGTAAAATGCCCCCCTGTTATATCCTACCGAGTTAATCAATACACTGTTTCCCGTACCGCCGGAAATACCGCCGTAACGTTGGCCGGGATAGTTAGGGTCTTCAGTAAAAGTGAGTTTGGTGATCCGGTTCCTGTTAAAGGTTACATTAAGTCCAAAATCCCAGGTAATATCCTTTTTTCGTATAGGTTGGGTATTAACAGTCAATTCAACACCTTTGTTTTCCATATTACCTACGTTAGACAGTACAATGGGTGCAAAATTGGTACCTGCGGATTGGTTAACATCATTTAACAGATCCGTTGTTTTTTTAAGATAAAAGTCAATGCCACCTGAAATGCGGTTATCAAGGAAACCAAAGTCTAAACCAATATTAGAAGTAGCTGTTTGTTCCCATCGTAATTTATCATTGTAGGC
>JANOTW010000844.1:0-3964 GCA_031416575.1 Ferruginibacter sp. | reverse complement strand
CCAAGCCCTGTAAGGGCGACATAATATGGGATTTGGCATAGCATTATTATATTATCCACCACTATTAAAATATTTGAAAACAACATTTGCATTAAAAGTGTATACTGCTTTTGTTGCGCCCCCGGAGCAGGATGAATTTGGTATGCACCCAATCAGCAGCTTGCTCAAATGTTCTGCTTACTTTTGTTGTAATGTTTAAGATAAAAAAATCATTAGGCCAGCATTTTTTAAAAGATGAGGCCATCATTCAAAAAATTGTTGATGCGTTAAATGAAGGCCCCTTTACTAATTTATTGGAAGTGGGCCCTGGTGGCGGAGCATTGACGAAGCATCTTGTAAAAATACCCGGGATTGATTTTAAAGCCGTGGAACTGGATGATGAAAAAACGGCTTACCTGATAAAAACCTACCCCGTGCTAAAGGATAAAATCATCGGGCAAAGTTTTTTGGATATTGATGAACCCTTTGACGGACCATTTACGGTGATCGGTAATTTCCCCTATAATATTTCCACTCAGATTTTATTTAAAGTACTGGACTGGAAGGATAAAGTGCCGGTAGTGATTGGCATGTTTCAAAAAGAAGTGGCACAACGTGCGGCATCCAAAGAAGGCAGTAAGGTATATGGTGTATTGAGTGTATTGATACAGGCTTTTTATGAAGTGGAGTATTTGTTTGATGTAAGCAACCAGTCATTTAATCCACCACCCAAAGTGCAAAGCGGTGTAATCAGGCTTAAAAGAAAAACCACTGATCTTACGGTGAAAAGTGAAAGGGCATTTAGGGTGTTGGTAAAAACTGCGTTTAACCAGCGCCGGAAGACCCTGCGAAATGCGGTTAAAAGTTTATTTACCGCTGAGGTATTGCAGGATGAATTATTTAATAAACGGGCGGAAGCCTTAAGTGTGGAAGATTTTGCTGCGCTCACCTTTAGAATGAGCTAATTTATAAAAATGAAGCCCTGGTATCCACCGACTATCATTTCAAAATTATTCGTATCCTGTTACAGTTCCGGGAGATGTAAAACCCGTTTGCACAAAAGCGCCGGTACTTGATAAAAAAAGTGGACAGCAAGCTTTCTGCCAATAATATACCAGTGGGGAATTTTCTATTTTGTTGTACTGCGCAAGGGATAAATTAGTGATATTTATTTTGCACGATAACCAAATAATTTACGGTCCGGAATTAATTTAAAACGCAATTAAAGTTGCCCAATGGTATTAAGTACAAGAGGGCGATGCAACGATGTTGCTCATCGCCCCACTGCCTGGACAAATATTTTTCCTCACTTTTTTATCCCTTGCACAGTATGATACGAAGATTCATTGGCCACCGGACCTGCCATTTTCCCCAGGCAATCGTATTGGATTTGTCAAAATTGCTGAACGGGAAACCCGCCAATCATAAAAACTAACAACTGTTAACTTTTCCATTTCATAATCTGTATTTTTGCGATAGGGTTGCTTGCTTATTATACGCTTAAATAAAAGTTGTTCAATGTTATTCCATTCATGGAAGCCGCCAGGAGCGGGACGATAACGTGTTTAGCCTTTTGTTTAAGATAAATCAGTTTGTAATTTGTGTACTTCGCAATCAGCGTTTAAATGTTCAACCAGTTATGAGTTTTACACCTCCCATTAAAGTTCGTATTGTAACCGCCGCCGCCTTATTTGATGGCCATGATGCGGCAATCAATATCATGCGCCGCATCCTGCAGTCGAAAGGTGCGGAGATCATACACCTGGGCCATAACAGGAGCGTGCATGAGATAGTGGAATGCGCCATTGAAGAAGATGTGCATGCCATTGCCATCACCAGTTACCAGGGCGGGCATGTGGAGTTTTTTAAATATATGCACGACCTGCTGCATGAAAATGGCTGCGGCCATATTAAAATATTTGGTGGCGGGGGCGGCACCATTTTGCCTGCTGAAATTGAGGAGTTGCATAACTATGGCATTACAAGAATTTATTCTCCCGATGATGGAAGGCACATGGGGCTGGAGGGGATGATAGAGGATTTGATAGAGAAGGCAAACAACCCCCACCCAGCCCCCCTGCCCCCCGAAGGGGGGGTCTTGGACACTGCTGATGCCGGCCTCTTTGCTTTGGATGAAAAGAGGGATATAAAAAAAATCGCAAGGGCAATCACCCTTGCGGAAAACGGGAAAGACTATTCAACTATCACTACTCAATTAAAAGCAGGATCTTTTAAATTGAAAGGCTTCAAGAACCCCCCGCTAACCAGCGGGGGCAGGGGGGCGGTTTTGGGCATCACCGGCACCGGTGGCGCAGGAAAATCTTCTGTTACTGATGAGATCGTCCGGCGTTTTTTAAATAGTTACGCCGATAAAACCATTGCGGTAATATCCGTTGATCCCAGTAAGAGGAAGACCGGTGGCGCTTTACTGGGCGACCGGATCAGGATGAATGCCATCTCATCCCCCAGGGCTTATATGCGTAGCCTTGCTACCAGGGAAAGTGACAAGGCATTGAGTAAATATGTACAGGAGGCCATTGACATTTGTAAAGCAGCGGATTTTGATTTTATCATTTTGGAAAGCGCAGGTGTCGGGCAAAGTGACGCATCTATTTTGGATTATGTGGATGTAAGCATGTATGTGATGACGCCTGAATATGGCGCCGCCTCGCAATTGGAAAAAATCAATATGCTTGATTATGCGGATGTGGTTTGTGTAAATAAATTTGATAAGGCCGGGGCGCTGGATGCCTTGCATGATGTACGCAAACAATACAAAAGCAATCATGGTTTATGGACAGCGAAAGATGAAGAACTCCCCATTGCAGGCACCATCGCGGCACAATTTAATGACGCCGGTATAAATGAATTGTTTGAAATGCTGATGGAGAAAGTGGCTGAAAAAACCGGGGTGCGGTTTGGTGGCGAAATTGAACATCATATTCATGTAAAAGATACCACCAGCCAGTCCACTATCATACCGCCTAAACGGGTGCGTTATTTAGCGGAGATAGCGGAGGAAATTGAGCAGTATAATAAACTGGGAGATGAGCAGGCGGCAATTGCAAGTAAACTTTACCAGTTGAATGGAGCTTTGCAAATAATAAAAGAAAAAAGTAGCAAAGATGCCAAAGGCGATTATGCGGTTGATGGATTAACCCAGGCGAAAATTAAACTTGAAAAGCAATTATTTCCAGTATGCAGAAAACTGGTAGCGGAATGGGACCAAACAAAAGCACGTTACAAAAAAGAATTTTTTGAATATGATGTAAGAGGAAAGATCATAAAGCAACCACTATACTTTGAATCGCTTTCGCATACCCGCATTCCAAAAATAGCGGTACCCCGGTTCAAGGATTGGGGAGATATTTTGCGCTGGCGCATTCAGGAAAATTTTCCGGGGAAATTCCCTTACACCGCCGGTGTGTTTCCAATAAAAAGAGTGGAAGAAGACCCCACCAGGATGTTTGCCGGCGAAGGCGGGCCGGAAAGGACCAACAGGCGTTTCCATTATGTAAGTTTGGGGCAGCCCGCCAAAAGATTGTCCACCGCATTTGACAGTGTAACCTTATACGGGGAAGACCCTGCCCCACGCCCTGATATTTATGGCAAAGTAGGCAACAGCGGAGTAAGCATCGCCACGGTGGATGATGCCAAAAAACTTTACAGTGGTTTTGATCTCTGCGATGCCAAAACATCGGTAAGCATGACGATCAACGGGCCGGCACCCATGCTGCTGGCATTTTTCATGAACGCCGCCATTGACCAGCAATGCGAAAAATATATAATTGAAAATAATTTAAGCGAGGAAGTTAATAAACTGATTGAATCAAAATACGATATTGAAACCCTTCCAAAATATATCGGCATTGATGGAGAACCAATACACCATACCATGTTGCCTAAACATTTAGTCTCAAAAGATATTAATAAGGCAATAAATTTAGAAGAGCCAATGAACCCCCCTTCGGGGGGCAGGGGGGCT
>JANOTW010000843.1:0-4060 GCA_031416575.1 Ferruginibacter sp. | reverse complement strand
GCGGGGGGAAATTTTTAAAGGAGAGTAAGAGGGGCTTTCCTTCACCCTTTACCTCATTATGTAAATTATCGGGACTAACCGCCCTGTTTCCTGCGTCCAAAATTTTCGCCCGTTATTATTTGGGACAGCTTGATCAATATCAAAATCATGAAGTGGACGTATTAGCCGGAGCCTTTATGATGATCAATAAAAAAGTACTTGATAAAACCGGCGGTTTTGATGAACGGTTTTTCATGTATGGGGAAGATGTGGACCTTAGTTACCGCATTCAAAAAGCCGGTTTCAAAAACATGTATTTTTCAGAAAGCACTATTATACATTTTAAGGGAGAAAGCACTAAAAGGGGCAGTTTAAATTATATCCGGCTGTTTTATGGCGCCATGGGCCTGTTTGTAAAAAAGCATTACAGTAGTGGTTTCGCCCGCTTTTACAATCTGCTGATCCAGGTGGCTATATGGATAAAGGCTTTGTTTTCAGGTATTGGCCATTGGCTGAACCGGTTGTTTAGTAACGGAAAAGAAGTCATCCATGTGAAACGATGTTTTATAATAGCTGATAAAAAAGAATTCGGCTTCATAATATCCATCCTGCAAAAAAGCGATACCCGGCAGGAAATCATTGGCAGGATTAATCCACACCATTCAATGGAAGAAGATACTGTGGGAAATTTACAGCAATTACACGTGTTGGTTGTTAGGAAAAATGCGAAAGAAATAATTTTTTGTGTAAATGGATTTTCAGCAAAAGAAATAATCGCTCTCATTCAGCAGTTACCAACTGGTGTCAGTTTCAAATTTCATTTTGCAGGTACCCTCAGTATTGTGGGAAGCAAACGCAAAGAATCATCCGGCGATTGTATTGCTTAGATAATCCTGGTTAATGGATACTGCATCCCAAATCGTCGTTCCGGATTGCCAACCTACCATAGGCCCTAATTATTTAAAGACCCTTTGCAAAGGTTGGCAACTCTTCAGGAATAGAGCGATAATTTGGTATGCACGCAGGCATATTACTTATACAATAGTGTATTTCTAATTATTACGTGGGAAAAGTTCCCCAATGGTATTCGGTATAAGTCCCGATTCAAGTGTAACATCGGGATGCCGAAAGTCGGCAAGCGATGCAACGATGTTCCACATAGCTTCTTAGCCCGGACAAAAAAGACAGGTCGCTAAGGGTTGCCAACCTTTCATAGACCCAAATTATTTAAAGGCCCTTTGCAAAGGTTGGCAACCCTTCAGGAATGGAGCGACTGTTTGGGATGCACCCTGCAAAAAAGCCATCCCTTTCGGAATGGCCTATATTTACTAACCCATAAAAACCAACATAATATTAAGTAGCCAGGTTTTCAGCTATCTTAGCCCTGATCTTCGCCTCTATCTCTTTTGCCATTTCAGGGTTATCATTTAGTATTTGTTTTACTGAATCCCTTCCCTGGCCTAATTTATTGGTATCATAACTAAACCAGCTTCCGCTTTTTTGAACAATACCCAATTCTACACCCATATCTATAATTTCACCGGTTTTGGAAATTCCCTCTCCAAAAATGATATCAAATTCCGCACTTCGAAATGGCGGCGCTACTTTATTTTTTACCACTTTTACTTTTACACGGTTGCCAATTGCTTCGTCACCATCTTTTATTTGTGCCATTCGCCGAATATCCAATCTTACAGAAGCATAAAACTTCAGGGCGTTTCCACCGGTGGTAACCTCGGGGTTACCAAACATTACACCAATTTTTTCCCTCAGTTGGTTAATAAAAATGCAACAGCAATTGGTTTTAGAAATGGTAGCTGTGAGCTTACGGAGGGCCTGGCTCATCAACCTTGCGTGCAATCCCATTTTACTGTCGCCCATTTCACCTTCCAGTTCGCTTTTGGGTACCAGTGCCGCTACTGAATCTATCACCACTACATCTACGGCCCCTGATAAAATCAAACGGTCCGCAATTTCAAGCGCCTGCTCACCATAATCTGGTTGAGATATTAGCAGGTTATCTATATCAACACCGAGTTTTTGTGCATAGGCACTATCAAAAGCATGTTCTGCATCTATAAAGGCACACATACCCCCCTTTTTTTGTGATTCCGCAATTACATGCGTAGCAATCGTCGTTTTACCGCTACTTTCCGGGCCATAAATTTCAATTACCCGGCCTTTGGGTAAGCCTCCAATTCCTAATGCCACATCCAATCCAAGCGATCCTGTTGATATGACTTCCTGTTCTACGTGGGGTTTGTCCCCCATTATCATTACCGATCCTTTACCAAAATCCTTATCGATTTTGTCCATTGTTAATTTGAGCGCCTTTAATTTTTCCGGGTTAATCATTGTTGTAGTTTTTTTTAGTGATGTATCTGGTTATGCGTTGTAAAAGTAAACTGCCGGACAAAGATAATAGCTTTCTTTTATTAACACTAATTAATTTAGTATTTAATTAATAAATAATTTAGCTAAACATTGTTTATTATAAAAACCCCATTCCGAATAAAATCGGAACAGGGCATGTTCAAGCATGAGAAAAAATTAGTTATCTATAACCCCCTATGGGTAATGTCGGACGAAAACGGGCTAAAATTTTATTCTTGGGTTTTAGTATTTCTTCTCTATAACCAGACATTACAAAGAGACGACACTTTATTCATCAAAACAATACCACAAAGTGTTAGTTTTTTAGGCAAATTGTGGAATATTGTAGATTAGTTTTACGTTAATGTTAAACAGACGATCAATTTCCAATTAAGAATATACTCCTGATGTATTATTATTTTTCAAAAACCATGATAATCCAATATTAAATAATTGTTACCTCTACACAAAGGGCCCTTTTATTTTATAAAAGGTCAACCTTTGTAACATAAATGATTAGCTCATGAATTGGGAAATAATTAGTAATGATCGTTCTTCCTTGAAGGAATACCGGTTAATTGATAATAATGATTGCAAAGTAATTATAAAGTATAATCCCCGCCATCAGTCGGCCAGGGTAACCTGCGGCAACCATCATCGTTTATTTTTTTTGGAAAGCGCCGGTTCATTAAGCGGTAAAACAATTTTTAGAAATGAATATGGTATGGGGATTGGTAACCTGGTACACGATAAATTTCACCCACAGGAAGGAAGCCTTGTAATAGACAATTTAAAATATAAATACCAATTAAAAAATAACGCTGCGCCCGAACTGTATATTTATGAAAATGGTAATCAACAGTTGTTTGCAAACTGTAGCATACCCTCAAATAAAATTATCCTCCAAAATACTTTATCTGTAAGTACAGAAGCCATTAATAATAACTGTTACCTGCTGGGCCTTTGCTGGTACTTATCCCTGTCGTTGGTGAAGGAAGAAGCCCTTAAATACGCATCCGCGGATTATTGATTTCTGCCGCCTCCTGGTTGATCCCGCCGTAACCAAAGCTTGAATATGCACTGCTGATGATTGCTTCAACGTCATGCCCCACTCAGCAATACCCATGTTACAAGCCGGTGCAAGTTTAAAAGTGGTAACAAATAATGGAAGGGCATACTGCCACCTGCAAAATATCGGTTTTAATGATAAAGCAAAGCAGGATGAAAAACCAAACACTGTTTGGTTTAAAATGAAACCACTGTCGCAATGTCTTGCAAACCCTGCCTACAAAATACAACCACCGTGTCACCCAAAGCCCGTAACGAAAAAAGCAGGCACTGCCCTTGCCGTAACAATTTTAAGGCGGCATAAAAAAAACACGTGCCACCACACCGTCACCCGAAAACTATAGCCACAAACAAACAGGCTTTGATGACTGGCAAGATTTAATAAGCAGTAACAAACGAAAGCGGAAGGCCACCCCAACAAAAAGTGCCGTACCCTGCAACATGTCGCAAGGCCAATGTAACCAACGTACAATAAAACACCCAATAAAATATTGCGGCTGTTGCCTGCTGTAAGTAAAGTATGTATTAAAAATCTATTCTGTGTCCCCCGTAAACTATAGCCAAATTGATTGCTGTATAAAACCTGCAGGCAACGGAAAACTTTACCCAACAAAGCAAACTATCCGAAATTTAAAAGCGG
>JANOTW010000842.1:0-2040 GCA_031416575.1 Ferruginibacter sp. | reverse complement strand
AAATGATTATTAAATGATAAAGAACTTTTGCTTAATGTCAATAATGAATAAAGCCGCAATTATTCCAATGGTGCTTCATCATGAGTTAATTTGTTTTCAGAATTATGACAATCAGGGCAACGAAATAATGTACAAATCTCTTTTGGCCTTATATAGAAAGGATGATCATCGTTGCATCGCCCTTCTATACAACCATTCTTTTCTTTTTGTCCGGGCTAAGAGGCTATGGTGATCATCCTTGCATCGCCCTCTTGTACTGAATACCATTGTGGATCTTTTCCCACGTTATGTTGTCTGGAATAGTTTACTCAGGAACGGACAAAACAGTGAATGATTTAAAATATGATTTTTAAATACCCAAGAGAATGTAAAAACAAAAAAAATGAAGATTTGAGAGGTGCTATGAAGTTTTAAAAGGAAAATGGGATTGTTAAATTAATAAATTATTTTATAAAACAAACTATTTTTTTCTTCTTTTATTTTTTTGTTTGATGCGGGGATTAAACACGTTTTTTTTATTCTTTTTTATCACTTACGGCTTTTGAAGGTTTCCTGCTTATCATCATGTAAATCCATTAATTGTATAAGTGTAAAATCCGGCAGCATTTTTGCCGTTGATTATATATCCAAATAATTTTTAAAAATAATTATTATGAAAACACTTTACCATGTATTAGTATCTGCGCTGATCTTTGTGAGCCTGACCAGCCAGTCCTGCAAGAAAAATAAAACAAATAACAATCTATCGCAATCTAATGCCGTCATTACGGGCTTTGATCAACGTGCCTGTGTTTGCTGCGGAGGACTGATGATCAATTTTAACGAAGAGGCAAAACCTTATATTGGCCAATTTTACCTTGTAGATAATGACCTGTCTGGATTTGGGGTCGCCAATACTTCGTCCTTTCCTATTTATGTAAATGTAGAATGGACGGCCCTGGAAAAATGTTCAGGCCAATTTATAAATATCACCAAGCTATCGAAGCGATAAATTTTTACCTGTCATTTTACAAAAGCCTTTTGTTATTTGCTACGCTGCGGGGTAAGGAATGATCAGCCTTACTCCACAATCCTTCTCTCTTCTTTCAGGAATGGAGCGATAATTCGGGATGCACCGAGGCATATTGCTCATGCAATAGTCTAATCCCAATTACTACGCAATTAAAGTTCCCCAATGATATTCAGTACAAGAGGGCCCAAATAAGCCGGCGCTGATGTTTCGCTAATTACAATGTGGGTAAAATTTACAAGTCATTTATTTTCAAAGGGCGAACTGTTTTTTAAAGGGAGGCATAATTTGAAGTCCCTGTTTTGCCCCCGTCCCCTGAAGGGGAGGTCTTCGTACAGTTCATTACCTACGCCTAAAGAATCGCTCTTTATAACGCAATTAAAGTTCCCCATTGGTATTCAGTACACGAGTGCGACGCAACGATGATGCCATGAAATACTTCAGCCCGGACAACAAAAAAAATATGGTTGTATAGAAGGGCGATGCAACGATGCTCTTCAACTTACACTTGTACTTTATATAAAATGAGCGCCCAATTAAAGGAAGTAAATGTTCAAATTTTATACCTTCACGTTTATACTGATAGAAGCAGGCTGCGGCATTAATGTATTAATTTTTGATAACGGCTTTGCCTTACCGTTAGTTAACCGTGCATTTGAACATTGTTAATTTTCAGGCATAAATAAACCTGCGAACCGGTATATGAAAGGAGCTTTAAAAATAAAAAAATGAAAAAAATAGCGATAGACATGGATGGCGTAATAGCCAATGTATATAGCCAGTTTATAAAAATGCACGCAGTTGCGTTCGGTAAAATTTTAACATTGGAGGAAACGACCGGAAAGGCGGAAGGCGATGCTTTTCCGGATTTGTTGAATTGTGTAAACAGCCCGGGCTTTTTCCGCAATGCACCGGTAATGGAAGACAGCCAGCGGGTGGTGGAAAGGTTGAATGGGCGCTACAAAATTTTCATTGTTTCGGCGGCGATGGAATTCCCCAACAGTTTAGTAGAAAAACAAGCATGGCTAAAT
>JANOTW010000841.1:0-2771 GCA_031416575.1 Ferruginibacter sp. | reverse complement strand
AATGCTGACAAAAGGAACATTCAAACATGGAATGTTCTAATATAGGACCAGGCCGCGGCCTGTTCCTACAACGTGATTCTACATCGGAATTTGACAAAATGGTTTTATTAATCCGTCTGTTCCATCAAACCCGGCTGGCATATTGCATTACAATCATTTATTTTTATGCAGGCATTTAAATATCCTTCATCTTAGCACTCCTAAAAATGCAACGCATTCACTTTAAACTTTCCATTGCTAAATTCCAAACTGGGGGCGGGAAATTTAAAGGCGCTTAACACCGTGAATAAAAACCGCACTCCTTTTTTCCTTGTTTTTATTTTAGTAAAATCAATATCCGGCGACAGGTACCATTGGCGGTAACGCTTAATATCCCTTCTGTCGAAATTGATATTGCCATCAGGGTCTTTGCCTGTGTTATCATTTGCACCAAACATGCCTTCAGCTCCATATCCCACGGCTATGCAAAGCCAGGGTGGTAAATTGGTTTTTGGTAAAAAAGATTTCAGGTTGGCGCTTGCCCAATAAGTTTGGGCATTGTAGTCTTTAATAAAACGCTCAGCCAGTGTTTTGCCAAATATTTTATCGGCCCGGTTATTTAGCCGGGGATCTCCGTAATTATTTTTATGAAAAGAGAATTTTAATTTGATTCGTTGATCATCCCATGCAAGCTCCTGTGCGATCAATGTGCCACTGCCTAAAATATTGGCGCCAATATCGCCCCAGCTCCAGCCCCACCCGGTACTAAAGCCATCCAGTGTTTCTATAATAGTTTGGTAAACGATACCGCTCAATCCTCCATACCAGATTCTTTTTTTGCGGTCTATACCGGTCCAGCGCCACAATTCCATACTCGTGCGGCTTTCAATATAAGCGCCATACATATGGCCCACTTTATCTATCTGTAACCATTCTTTATTGTCGTTGAATGTATGAAACCTGCTTCGGTCATAGTTTGAATACCATGCTGAATTTAGACCGGCCAGTATCGCTGAATATCCTGCCACATTGGAGATAGCAACAAAACGTACCCTTGATTTTACTTGTCGTGGAGTTAGTAAGCTCCTGGCCCCGCTGGCCAGCGGGGAGTTATTTGCCGGGTGCATATTGCCCCCGGCACCTAAAGGGGAGTTATTCAACGAGTCAACATTGCCGCCAGCCCCCGGAGGATTGTTAATTGACGGGCCCACATTGCTACTGGTACCATAAGGGGATATATTCCGATGAACGTTGAACCGAATGCCCATGCTGGTATCCTGTCTCACTGTAGCAATCGAATCCTGTGCAGCTAACGGAAAAGAGAAAAGAACAAGCAGATAAATGCTGCATAATGATTTGGAAATACAAGATTGCCTTTTAATGCGCTTACGTTTCCCTGCATACAACGTGGGAAATGATCCCCAATGGTATGCGGTACAAGGGAGTCCCGGGGCAGCACACAAAACCCCACCCGGGATTTGCAATGACACAACGATGTTGAGCAATGATCTATAGTTTGTACCAAAAAAATCATCTTGCGAAATCCCGATTTTTTCGGGGCGTATTTGAAATACAAATGTCTGTAACCAAAAAAGTATAGTTGTATGGATGAGTGATACGGAATCTTCACCGGCACTGGCTGCCCGTGAAGTTGATTTGTGATGGAATGTTTGGCTCATAAAAAACAAATTTACCGCTATATGCTTTATTATAAACGAAACAATTATTTTTGAGGATGTAAATAAAAACTATATGGATCAAAATATTCAACAAAAGATAGACAAATGGCTTACGGGCAATTATGAGCAAACGATAAAAGATGCAATTATTCAATTGCAAAAAGATAACCCCGATGAACTTGCCGATGCGTTCTATAAAAATTTAGAATTTGGCACCGGCGGCCTGCGGGGTATCATGGGCATTGGTACTAACCGGATCAATAAATATACCATTGGTATGGCTACGCAGGGCTATGCCAATTATTTAAAGAAATGTTTTGGTGATGAAGTGAAGGTAGCAGTGGCGCATGACTGCCGCAACAACAGCCGTTTTTTTGCTGAAACCACGGCCAATGTTTTTGCCGCCAATGGTATTAAAGTTTTTTTATTTGAAGCCCTGCGCCCTACACCGGAGCTGAGCTTCGCCATCCGCCATTTAAAATGCCAGGGTGGGGTAGTGTGTACCGCATCGCATAACCCGAAAGAATATAACGGGTATAAAGCCTACTGGGATGATGGCGCCCAAATGGTAGCGCCGCACGATGAAAATGTGATCATGGAAGTGGAAAAAATCGCATCGGTGGATGATGTAAAATGGACTGGCGGTGAAGCTAATATCACCCTCATCGGAAAAGAAATGGATGAAACCTACCTGGATATGGTGGCGGGTTTGAGCGTTTACCCTGAAGTATGCAAAGCACAGCACGATCTTAAAATAGTGTTTACGCCCATACATGGAACGGGCATTACGCTGGTACCTCAGGTGCTGGCGAAATTTGGTTTTGATAATGTACATATTGTGGAAGAACAGAGTGAGCCGGATGGTGATTTTCCAACGGTAGTTTACCCTAACCCCGAAGAGAAAGAGGCCATGAGCATTGGCCTTAAAATGGCGAGGGAACTGGATGCGGATATTTTGCTGGGCACGGACCCTGACAGCGACCGTGTAGGCATTGGCGTAAAAAACAACGATGGCGAATGGGTGCTGATGAATGGTAACCAAACGGCAGTGCTGGCTTTTAATTACATGATAGAGGCAAGGAAAACAAAAGGCATTTCGCAGCCCAACGATAT
>JANOTW010000840.1:0-1718 GCA_031416575.1 Ferruginibacter sp. | reverse complement strand
GTACCGGAAATGCCCTTTTGCTTTTGGTGCGTTTCTGGCATTGGCGCTAAGCTTTACTTTGGTGATACAGGCCATTGCGAATATGGGGGACAATGTAAATATGTTTCCAAACACGGTTGTTACGTTACCGTTAGTAAGCATGGGGGGAAGCAGATTTATCTTCACCTGTTTATCAATCGGTATTATTTTAAGTGTAGCAAGAAACGTGGAGCAGATGGAAAGCCCGCAGGCCGCCGCAGGAGCAGCTTAGGGTGTTTCAGAATTATAAAGTGTATGCGGTTTTCATTTTTTAGTTTACTATTTATTGCTCCAACATTAGTTCCTTGATTAAGCATCGTTGTGTCATCTTAATCCCGGGTAAGGTGTGTGTGCTGCTTCGGGACTCACTTAAAACTAAAGGAACAAACCGGGTAGTTAAAAAATATCCAGGCAGCCATAATAAAAAAAATCTAATCGAATAAGTGAACGAAACTACAATCATAGAAGAGACAAGAACCCCCCTTCGGGGGGCAGGGGGGCTGGGCAGATCCTTTCCCCGCATCATCATAGCCGGTGGCGGAACCGGTGGGCATATTTTTCCAGCGATAGCGATCGCTAATGCAATTGTAAAACTTCAACCACAAACGGAAATCTTGTTTGTTGGCGCCCTGGGAAAAATGGAAATGGAAAAAGTGCCGTTGGCAGGATACAGGATTGAAGGATTGGACATAGCAGGGTTTAACAGGAGTTCTTTGATAAAAAATATTTGGTTGCCCTATAAACTGATAAAAAGTTTTTTTCAGGTAAGAAAAATCATTAAATTATTTAAACCCAACGCTGTTGTTGGTGTAGGTGGGTATTCCAGTTTTCCGGTACTCCGGTTTGCACAGGCAATTGGGATTAAAACATTTATTCACGAAAGCAATTCTTTCGCTGGAAAGTCCAATAAGTTGTTGGGCAAAAAAGCGCTTAAAATTTTCGTTGCCATTGATGGAATGGAAAAATTCTTTCCTGCTAATAAGATAGTGATCTCCGGTAACCCGGTTAGGAAGAGCATATCCCAAAGCACTGTTACCAACGATGATGCCATTCGTTTTTTTGGACTCGGGCCTTACAAGAAAACCATCCTTGCAATCGGCGGCAGCCTGGGCGCAAAAAGTATAAATGAGGCATTGGCTGCCGGGATTGATGAGTTTGAAAAAAATGGCCTGCAACTGATTTGGCAAACAGGAAAGCCTTATGCGGATAAAGGAAAGGAGGTTGCAAAGGGCAAACCCAATATTTGGGTAAATGATTTTATAACTCAAATGGAATATGCTTATGCCGCGGCGGATGTGGTGATCAGCAGGAGCGGTGCGATGTCAATTGCTGAATTGTGTGTAACGAAAAAACCCGCTGTCTTCGTGCCATTTCCCTTTGCAGCGGAAGATCATCAAACTGTAAATGCCCAAAAATTAGTTGATAAAAACGCAGGGCTGATGATAAAGGACAATGAAGCATTAGTTAAGTTGGTGCCAACAGTAACCAAGCTTTCCAAAGACGAACAAAAGCAGGAAGAATTAAAAAGAAACATCAGCAAATTAGCAATCACCAATGCGGATGAAATAATAGCGGGGGTTATTTTGAAGGCGATTGGTTGATCTTCGGTACAATTAGTGAAATTGAATGAAAAATACTTGGTAATAATTGGGCTGTTCAGCCCTGAAAGGGCGAAATATATTAGCGATGGGTGAAGCCCA
>JANOTW010000839.1:0-8952 GCA_031416575.1 Ferruginibacter sp. | reverse complement strand
AAAAACGCTTTTTCCGCCAGCAGCCAGAATCGTTTGTTGTTTAATTGATGATGATTGATATGCGCTATTATTTCTTCGTACAATTCTTCGATTCCCTGTTTTTGTGAAGCGATGGTTTTTAATACGGGTATTGGTATATCTTTTTTATGAAAAGCAGGCGCAAGCATCAATCTTAAATTCCGAACAAATAAATCCGCATCAGGGCGATCCGCTTTATTTACTACGAATATGTCGGCAATTTCCATTAGCCCGGCTTTCATGGTTTGTATTTCATCACCTGCTTCGGGCACCACTACTACAATGGTTGTATCAGCCAACCCTGCGATTTCAATTTCGCTTTGCCCTACACCAACCGTTTCAATAATGATATAATCAAAAGGTGCGGCTTTCAACAGGTCACTTATTTCAATAATTTTCGGATGCAACCCTCCCAGCGACCCTCTTGTAGCCAATGACCGGATAAATACATTCGGGTTATTATACCAGTCGCTCATTCTTATCCTGTCGCCTAATAAAGCGCCTAAATTAAATGGTGAAGAAGGGTCAATACAAAGGATGCCTACTTTTTTATCGTCTTTTACCAGGGTGCCTATCAGTGCGTCTGTCAGGGTACTTTTGCCGGCGCCGGGAGGTCCGGTAATACCTATAATGGGTTTGTAGGAAGGTGGCAATAATTGCAGCAAAGCTTCATAACCCGTTACTTCATTTTCTATCAATGAAATACAGCGGGCCAAAGCTTTTATATCGCCTTGCTGAACCTGGTGCAGGTATTGTTGCCACATGAAACAAAATTGATTGTAAATAAATCAAATTCCAAAAAATACATAGGCTGTATGAAATGGATTAAAATAAGAACAATAGCTGATGTCTGATTTTTTGATGTCTGATTTATGAAACTGTTTAATAGTATGTTCTTTAATTTATAACGCAAGTAAAGATCCCCAATGGTATGCGGTACAAGTGAGTCCCGATGCAGCACACAAACCTTACTCGGGATAAGGATGGCACAACGATGCTTAATAGTAGCACTTCAGCCGGCTTCATAAAAATAGTAATCACTTTTTGGCCCCTTGTGCAGGATAATATTTTACCCTTGACTACCAGTCATTCAAATTTGAGTTTTCATTATTATCTTCGGTAAAATTTGCAGCTAAGAAAATGACCAACTTCATACCCATATTTCCACTCGGTATTGTAGTCTATCCCGGAGAAGAGCTGAACCTTCATATATTTGAACCCCGGTATAAACAATTGATCATTGATAGTAAAGAGGGCAAAAAGCCATTTGGCATACCGGCGGTCATCAACAATAAAGTAAGTGAAATGGGTACGCTGATGGAACTGCTTGAAATCACGGAAGTTTATGACAACGGGGAAATGGATATTAAGACCAGGGGTATTAAAGTGTTTCGCATGTTGGAATTAGTGAAATTGATACCGGATAAATTATACAATGGGGCCATCGTAAATTACCCTGAAAATTATGCAAATGGAAACCGGCAATTAATGGAAAAAGTAATAGCGGGTATTCGCCGGTTACATGCTATTTTAAAAATAAATAAAGCATTTAAACAGACGGATGATAACTTATGGAGTTATGAAGTGGCCCATCATGCAGGACTGTCTTTAATAGAAGAGTATGAATTATTGCACTTAATGCATGAACTGCAAAGACAGGAATATTTAAAACAACACCTGCTGAAAGTATTGCCGGTAGTAACGGAGATGGAAACATTAAAAGACAGGATACAAATGAACGGGCATTTTAAAAATTTGGGTGGGTTTGATTTGTAAGGAAGTTGATGGTTGATGGTTAATAGTTTGTAGGTTTGTTGTATATGGATCTTTGATATTTTTTAACCCCAATTTTTATATGATCATTAAAATGTCTTAAATGATGAGCTATCAACCATGTGAAGCCTGGTATATTTAATAAACCGCATTTAACCATGAACCAACAACCATCAACTATCAACTGTATCACCCTCTGCCTCGATTTTGGAAATACCCGGTTAAAAGCCGCCATATTTGAAAATGATATTTTTAAGGAAGAGCAGGTATTAACAGACGACAGCAATGCAACCATTGAAAAACTGCTTGCCCAACACCAGCCACAGAAAACTATCTTATCATCCGTGATCAATCACAATCTGGCAATAGAGCATATTCTGGCTGAACAAACCAGCTTTCACAAACTATCTCATCTCACTAAAATAAATTTTACAACCCCTGTGGGTAAACCGGAATCTATCGGCGCAGACAGGCTGGCACTGGTGGCTGCAGCCGTTCATTATTTCCCTGGAAAAAATAATTTGGTGATAGGGCTGGGCAGTTGCATTACTTACAATTTCATTAACCAGTACCACCAGTTCCTGGGCGGAAGCATTTCACCAGGAATGGAAATGCGTTTTAAAGCCATGAACGAGCATACCGCTTTATTACCATTGGTGCAAAAAGACTGGAATTTTCCTGTAATTGGATATGATACAAAAACAAATTTACAGAGCGGGGTTATTGCCGGAATAACCTTTGAAATAGGCGGGTTCATTGACTTTTACGCTGAAAAATACGGCAACTTTAACGTGGTTTTAACCGGGGGTGATGCAGGGTATTTTGCCCGTCAACTTAAAAACAAGATATTTGCAGACTTAAATTTCTTATTCAAAGGACTGTATGCACTCAGCGAAACTAACAATCATTAAATTTTTACCCGTATTCATCGTTGCTTGTGGCTTGCAGCACGCGGTTTATTCACAGGAAAACTCCCCTTATTCCCGCTATGGTTTAGGCGATATTGTTCCCAAAACAAACATTGTATCCCGTGGTATGGGAGGAATTGCAGCAGGCTATTCAGATTACCAAAGTATTAATTTCATAAACCCCGCCAGTTATAGCAATTTAAGAAGTACCATTTTTGAAATTGGCGCCGAAGCTGACAGAAGAACATTGAAAAGCGCCATTCCTGCCGCAAGGTTCTCTGCCACCAATGCTGTTATCTCTTACCTGCAACTGGGCTTTCCCATAAAAATGAAAAAGGCGAATAAAAAGGATATTTTTTGGGGAATGAATATTGGGCTTAGGCCGGTATCTAAAATAAACTATAAGATCACAAAACGGGAATACCGGCAGGGAATCGATAGTTTAGGAACTGTTTATGAAGGCAGTGGCGGGCTAAGCCAGGCTTATCTTGGCACTGCTGTTAGCATCAAACATTTTAGCATAGGTGTTAACGGAGGTTATATGTTTGGCAACAAAGACTACAGTAACCGGCTTGCTTTTTTAAATGATACCGTTCAATATGCCCAGTCAAATATGGAAACTAAAACCAACTTTGGCGGCCTGTTTATGAATGGTGGTATCCAGTATGAACAACGAATTAAAAACAAAAAAAATAAGCGGGAAAGCATACTTCGATTTGGGGCTTACGGCAATTTAAAGCAAACAATGACGGCAAGCAAAGACGCGATAGCGGAAACCGTTATGTTTGATGCCGCAGGTAATAAATTCAGGGTGGATAGTGTTTACGAAAATAACTCAAAAGGAAAAATCGTGTACCCTTCTACTTTAGGTGTGGGGGTTACTTACCAAACTTTAAACTGGTTATTTGGAGTTGATTTTGAAAAAACCAACTGGCAGGATTATCGCTTTTATAATCAAACAGACCTGGTACAAAACAGTTGGAAGATTAGGGCAGGTACAGAATATTTTCCATTGAAAGAAAATACACCTTTTAAAAAATATTTCAGTTTTGTAAAGTACCGGTTCGGCTTTTATTACGGGCCGGATTATGTAAGGGTAATTAATAGCCTTCCGGAATATGGCTTTTCATTTGGCGCAGGGTTTCCGTTGAAATTGAGGAAAGGTTACTATGAAACGCAGAGCTCTTTGTTAAATACATCTATCGAAATTGGCAGCCGTGGCGATAAAAAATCCAATCTTCGTGAAAGTACCCTAAGGATTAGTGTGGGCTTATCTTTAAGTGACCTTTGGTTTGGAAGGGCTAAATATCAATAATCATCTTCCTCAAAAATATGAGCATTCATTCACCACACATAAAATTATTTGCAGCCTTTATTACAGGCTGCTTTTTTTTATGTAGCTGCGAAAATGACCCCAATGTGATCAAAGATCTGAGTGCAAAAAGGACCGGTGTGGAAGAGGCGAAAACCGTAACTGTTCATTATTCCATTAATGGCAGGCGCAAGGCCTTGTTAACAAGCCCGCTGATGTACCGGGTACAGGATACGGTGCCTTATGTTGAATTTCCCAAAACGGTCCATGTTGACTTTTTTAACGAAAAAAACAGTGACAGTATAGAAAGTAAGCTGGATGCCCGGTACGCCAAATATAAAGAAACCCAAAGCATAGTTTTTTTAAAAGACAGCGTACGGGTCATCAACGTTTTGGGTGATACCCTTTATTGTGATGAGTTGTATTGGGACATAAAAAGGGTTGGGTCAGAGTTTTACACGGATAAACCCGTCCGCATCCGCACCAGAACGCAAATTATTAATGGTATAGGAATGGAAGCAAGACAGGATTTTAAAGAATGGCATATCATTCAGTCAACCGGGTTTATAAAAGTTCCCGCTTCCCAGTTTCCCGATTAAAAAAATCATAACCACAGCCCATCTGTGCGGCTACGGCATGCCATTTTATTCAGGAAATCTTTTATTTGGTTTCAGGGGGCTTTTTTAATTAATTGTTGCACAAGCTGAAACATTTCATGGCGGCATTGTTGTGTCATCCTTATCCCGAGTAAGGTTTGTGTGCTGCATCGGGACTCACTTGTACCGCATACCTTTGGGCAACTTTAATTACGTTTTAAATTAAGAATTATTACTATCAAACAAATGTTTAAATCAGACATCAAAAAATCAGGTATCAGGCATCAATCGCCAGGCCATTGAGCTTTTTTAGTTTCAGTTTCAATTTGTTCCTGAAATGAATGGTATAACTTTTCAGCTTTTTGTTTGTTATCGTAACTTTAAACTATTAAATAAATCAGTACCAATGGAATATCGTCGTCTTGGAAATTCGGGCTTAAAGGTGAGTGTGCTATCCTTTGGCAGTTGGGTAAGTTTCAGCAAGCAAATCAATGATAAAGTAGCGGATGAGTTAATGGGCATTGCTTACGACAACGGGGTCAACTTTTTTGATAATGCGGAAGTGTATGCATTGGGAGAAAGTGAAAAAATGATGGGCCGGGTTTTGAAAAAAAAGAATTGGGACCGTACATCCTTCACCGTTTCATCCAAAGCTTTTTTTGGATGGCGGGGAAAAGAAAACAAACCCAACCAGACGGGCAACAGCAGGAAGCATTTGATGGAAGCCTGTAATGAAGCGTTGCAGCGCCTGGGCGTGGATTATTTGGATATGTTTTTTTGCCACCGCCCCGATAAAGGAACGCCCATCGAAGAAACAGTTTGGGCAATGAATCATTTGATTCAGCAGGGAAAAGTATTTTACTGGGGAACCAGTGAATGGAGTGGGGTGGAAATAATGGAAGCACACCGGGTAGCAGAAAAGTATAAATTGATTGGCCCAACAATGGAGCAATCGCAATACAATTTATTTGAAAGAAATAAAATAGAAAATGAGTATTTGGAGATATATAGGAATGTAGGTTTGGGTACCACTATCTGGAGCCCCCTGGCGGCAGGGCTTTTAAGCGGCAAGTACAATAATGGCATACCAAAAGGAAGCCGCTTTGCACTGGAAGGCTTTGACTGGTTGAAAGATAAATGGGTGATGGATGACAAATTGAAGAAAGTGAAAAAACTTAGTGAACTCGCCGCAAAGCTTGGTGTAAGTACCGCATCATTAAGTATTGCATGGTGTATAAAAAATCCACATGTAAGTACTGCCATTTTGGGCGCTACCAAAAAGCAGCAATTGCTGGATAATTTAAAAGCATTGGAAGTAGTGGAAAAGCTTACACCCGAAGTGATGGAAAAAATAGAAACGATCATGAAAACAAAACCAGCTATACCCGAATTTTAATATGAATACGATTATTGTTTATGGAATTCCCAATTGTGATACGATAAAAAAAACACTGGACTGGTATAAGAAAAAAAACATTCCGGTTGATTTTCATGATTATAAAAAAATGGGGATCAAAAAAGAAAAGCTTACCCAATGGTGCAGGGAGGTAGGCTGGGAACTGTTGTTAAATAAAAAAAGCACCACCTGGCGAAGTTTACCATTGGAAGAACAGCAAATGGTAGCCAATGAAAAAGTGGCCATACAACTGATGATGCAATATCCCAGTATTATTAAAAGGCCGGTGGTAGAAATGAATAACAAACTAATGGTAGGCTTTAACGAAACACATTTTACCAAACAATAAAAAACAAAAACAATGAAACGTAACGCAACGGCCGTATGGAACGGCACAGGTAAAGAAGGTACAGGCCATCTTACCACCCAAAGTACCACATTGGATAAAACGCAATATTCCTTTAACTCACGATTTGCGGAAGGTGTGGGCACAAATCCTGATGAACTGGTAGCTGCCGCCCATGCAGGATGTTTTACAATGAAATTAAGTTTTATATTAAATGCGGCTGGCTTTACAGCGGATGAAATTGTAACCAAGTGTGTTATCACTTTGGAAGACGGAGTTATCACAGGTTCTCATTTAACGGTATCTGCAAAAGTTCCGGGAATTGACCAGGCAACATTTGATGCAAGCGTTGAGGATGCAAGAGCCAACTGCATAATTTCAAAATTATTAAATACCAATATTACCCACGAAGCGGTACTGGCATAGGTTTTGGTTTCATGCAAACACGTTAAGAAAAAGACGCAAAGGCACAAAGGATTTTAATTAAACCTTGTTCCTTCGTGTCTTTTTTATTATTGAACTGGTTAAAAAATATTGAACAAATGATTGGAACAAAATCAACCTGTTCACAAGGTTTTTATTTAGATTTGAAAAAACATTCGCCATGTCATTTCAAAACAAAACAGTTTTAATTACGGGTGCCTCCCGTGGTATTGGCAAAGCCATTGGTTTACGCCTTGCCAGGGAGGGCGCCAATATTGTAATCGCTTCCAAAAGTGTGGAAGAAAACCCGAATTTGGGGGGTACCATATTTTCCGCGGCCGCGGAAATGGAAGCAGCGGGCGGTAAAGCGCTTGCAGTGCAATGTGATATCCGTTTTGAAGGACAGGTGCAAAATGTAGTGGCCCAGGCAGTGGAAAAATTCGGCGGGATAGACATTTTGATCAACAATGCCTCGGCTATTTCATTAACCAATACGGAACAAACGGAGCCAAAGCGGTTCGACCTGATGTATGACATCAATGTTAGGGGAACTTTTTTTGTATGTAAAGCTTGTATCCCTTTTTTGAAGAAGACTGCCAATCCGCATATCATCAATTTATCTCCGCCGCTCAATATGGATATAAAATGGTTTGCTAACCATTTAGCCTACACAATGAGTAAATATAATATGAGTATGATCGCCTTGGGCCTTGCGGCTGAATTGAAAAAATACAATATCGCCGCAAATGCCTTGTGGCCAAAAACAACCATTGCGACAGCAGCCGTTAAAAATTTATTAGGCGGCGAAATGCTGATGAATATGAGCCGTACACCGGAAATTATGGCGGATGCGGCATATTATATTTTATCTAAACCATCCACCCAATGCACGGGCAATACTTTTATAGATGAAGAGGTATTGGCTGCGGAAGGCATTACGGACCTGGGCAAATATGCGGTAGTACCGGGTGCCCGGTTGTACAATGACCTGTTTGTTTAGATCCTTTTTCGTCATTTTGTGCTGCTTATCAATACTTTCAAAACTCCTTGCCTCACCTTGTGAATGAAAAATTATTCATAAATTGAAAGAGATGCCCTTTATTCAAATGTACCCCGATAGGGATTGGGGTTGCCCAAATTAGCCGCGGCTGATGTTGTGAAAATTTACTACGTAGGTAAAGATGCCCATTGGTATGTCTTTGAACCGAGCGTGGCAACGATGATGCCATGAAATACTTCTGCCCGGACAACGAAAAAAAGAAAAATTGTAATAAAGCAATAAGTACACAAAAATTTCGCGGTAGTTATTAGTATTTTTCACTCCACCGCCCTGTTCAAAAAATCAATCATCGGCTTCATGGTTTCAAATACTTTTGCCACATCCTTCACCAGTGTTTTGCTTTGCAGTTCGGCATCAGTAAAGGGCTTGCTTACAATAAAGTGTTTCATTTTAAGATAACTGATGGCGGGGTTGTTTTCCTCATATCCTTTGGGCGGCCTTACCAACGACTCTATTCCATCAACGCCTTCGGGGAAATATTTTTTAAAGTTTTTATTGTTGATGATCTTTTTCCATTCTTCAAGACCATAATCTATTTCCTGTCTTATTTTGGTTAGTTGCGGCGGCATGGGGCTATAAAAACCACCGGCAGCATAACTCTTACCCGGTTCGCAATGAAAATAATACCCAGGCACATTTGCCTTTTTACCACCCCGGCTAAAATAGGCGGCCATATTACTTTTGTACGGGCTTTTGTTTTTACTGAAACGTACATCCCTGTTTATCCGGAATGTACAGTCTTTCACTGCCAGGCTTCCGATGGGCCCGTCAAATTTAGCAATGGCGGGGATCAGTTGCGCCACCATTTTTTGCAAATCATCTTTAGCTGCTTCATATATTTTTCTGTTCTCCTCAAACCAGGCTTTATTGTTATTCCTGATAAGGCCTTTTAAAAATTTCAGGGTGGTTGATTGTAACATATCTTTTATTTTACATTGCTTTAAACCAATAAAAAAGGAATTGGTTCAGATGGCCAATTCCTTTTTATTATTTCCTGATTTTTTATTATTTCACTCTTCCCCAGTTCTCGCCACTCTTAATTCTATACAGTGTCATTTCACTTACGTTGTATAGAATCGCCATTTGTTTATAAGTTAGTTTGCGTTTGGGATTGTTTATC